>CAMGTC010000314.1 GCA_946061765.1 uncultured Treponema sp. | reverse complement strand
ACGGAACAGCGTAAAAAGTCAATCGATTGTTGAAACAATCTTCTTGACTTTTTATTAGAGGAGGAAAATATGTATAAAGCAAACGAAAATCGATATGAAAAAATGAAATATTTACGATGTGGTAAAAGTGGCATTCTTCTTCCTAGAGTTGCACTTGGTTTATGGCATAATTTTGGTTCTGGTGATTGTTTTGATACTATGAAGGAAATGCTTTTTGCAGCTTTTGATAATGGAATTACACATTTTGATTTAGCAAATAATTATGGACCTGTTCCTGGTTCTGCTGAAGAAAACTTTGGTAGGATAATGCAGAGTGATTTACGTCCTTATCGAGATGAAATGATTATTTCCACAAAAGCTGGATATGAAATGTGGAAAGGTCCATACGGAAATTTTGGTTCGCGAAAATATCTTATGGCAAGTCTTGACCAAAGTTTAAAACGAATGAATTTGGATTACGTTGATATTTTTTATCATCATCGTCCAGATCCTGATACTCCTCTTGAAGAAACAATGGGAGCTTTATCAGATATTGTAAAACAGGGAAAAGCATTGTATGTGGGGCTTTCAAATTATAATACACAACAGTTACAGGCTGCTGCTCAAATCCTGAAAAACAATGGAACTCCTCTTTTGATTGTCCAGCCTCGCTATAATATGTTTAATAGAATTGGAGAAACTTCTGGATTGTTTGAAGCTGCACAAGAGGCAGGCGCTGGCATTATTACTTACAGTCCTCTTGCACAAGGTTTACTTACAAACCGCTATATTAATGGAATTCCTCAGGATAGTAGAGCGGCAAAAAGTCGTTTCTTAAAAAAAGAGGATATTACAGAAGAAACTATTTCAAAAATCAAGAATCTGCAAGAGATTGCTTTTGCTAGAAATCAAAGTCTTGCAGAAATTGCATTATGCTGGAATTTAAGAAATGACAAAGTTACAACAGTGCTTATTGGTTCTAGCAGAAAGGAACAAATCTTAGATAATGTTAAGATTGTGAACCATCTTGATTTTACACAAGAAGAACTTGATGCAATAGATAAAATTCTTGCCTGATTTTTTCTTGATTTATTAAAAACATTTTTTTTCAATATTTTTCTCTTTTTGTTATAACATTTTGTTGATATTGTGGTATATAATATAATTATGGAAAGACTGTTTAATAATGATTGGGAATTTTGTGAAATTCCACTTACTAATGATGAGATGTATAAGGACGGTAAAGCTGTTCTATTGAATCCTGCAAGTTTTTTTGAAACAGCGAAAAGTTGTGACTATGATAAAGTAACTCTTCCTCATGACTGGATGATTTACCATGTAAAAGACTTATACAAAAATAGTGTTGGTTGTTACAGAAAAAAATTTACAATCGCTCATAAGAATGATGCACATAATAATTTTAAAGATGAAAGTTTTGCAGAAATCCCAGATGACCAGTCTGTAGAAAAAATGATTGCAGATTCTCATTTTGCACTTAGGTTTGAAGGTGTTTACATGAACTGTGCTGTTTGGGTAAACTCTAAAAAAGCCGGTGAATGGAAATATGGATATTCAACTTTTGAATTTGATATATCAAAGTTTGTAAAAAGCGGTGAAAATGAAGTAATTGTCATTGCTGTGTACCAATCTCCAAATACAAGATGGTATTCTGGAGCTGGAATTTTCCGCGATGTTCATTTCATACAGACACAAAAAACTTTCCTTGTTAGCGATGGAACATATTTTGTGGCACGTCCTTGTGACGAAAATAACTTAAATGGAAAGTGGTCTGTAAAACTTCAGTGTGAAGTTGCCGGTCAGGTTGAAAATCATAAAGTTGTACATACTTTGCTTGATAAAAAAGGAAATGCCGTTGCTTTTACAGAAGATTGTAGTTTGAAAAAAATCCCTGAAGCTGATAGTCTTTATCTAAAAAAGAATGTTCCTTCTGTTGCCGATTATGAACTTTTTGAATCAAAAAAAGAAATATTTGTTGAAAATCCAAATCTGTGGTCAACCAAAAATCCAGAACTTTATTTAATTAAAACAGAACTTTATGATAAAAATGGCAAAGTTGTTGATAGTGTAGTGCAGAATTTCGGATTTAAATCATTTTATTTTGATAAAAACAAAGGTTTTTTCCTTAATGGCGAGCATCTAAAAATATATGGAGCATGTCAGCATCATGATTTAGGTGCATTTGGTTCAGCTTTTGATAAAAATGCATTGCGCCGTCAGTTTTTAAAGCTTCAGGAGATGGGAATAAATTCTGTTCGCTGCTCACATAATCCCCCTCCAAAAGCATGGATGGATTTAGCCGATGAAATGGGAATCTTGATTGATGACGAAGCTTTTGATATGTGGGAAAAACCAAAAACTACGTTCGATTACGGTAATTATTTTAATGAATGGTTTGAAAAAGATACTGTAAGCTGGGTGAGAAAAGACAGAAATCATCCTTGTTTGATAATGTGGTCGATTGGAAACGAAATTTATGATACTCATGTAGGAAACGGTTTCGAAATAACAAAAAAACTTAAAAAAATTGTTGAACATCATGACCCTTATAAAAACGGACTGGTTACAATTGGTTCAAATTATATGATGACAGATGGCGCTCAAAATTGTGCTCAAGAAATTGATGTAGTTGGTTACAATTATCTTGAACGTTTGTACGAGGAACATCACAAAAAATATCCTGAATGGAAAATTTACGGTTCGGAAACAAGTTCTACAGTTCAATCACGAGGAATATATCATTTCCCTGAAAGTCTTAAACTTGTAACTTTTTCAGATGGTCAATGTTCGGCTTTAGGAAACTGTTCTACCCCTTGGAGCGCTCCAAATACACAGACTGTAATCACAAAAGATAGAGATTTTGAATTCAGTGCGGGGCAATATATATGGACAGGCTGGGATTATATTGGAGAACCGACACCGTATCATACAAAAAATTCATATTTTGGTCAGATTGATACAGCAGGTTTTCCAAAAGATACATTCTACCTTTATAAATCTGAGTGGGCATATAAAAATACTGCTCCTTTTGTACATCTTCTTCCTTATTGGGATTGGAATGAAGGTCAGATTATTGATGTAAAAGCTTACACAAATGCTGAATCCGTCGAACTTTTTTTTAATGGAAAATCTCTTGGCAAGCAGACAATAAATCATCAAA
>CAMGTC010000313.1 GCA_946061765.1 uncultured Treponema sp. | reverse complement strand
CCCTCAAACACTTAAAAATCTTTTGACAAGTTGTTAATGCAAACTGTTTTAGTTGCTTAAAGATTAGACAACTTTTTCAAATGCTTTAGGGGAATACTGATAATCTTCTTCTGTGTCGTCTATAACGGATAAACTGAATAACTCTCCGTTTCTGTAGTATTCCGCAATACATTCGTAAGTTTCGCCATTTTTAATTGCAGAATCAGATTTTCCGATGTATCGAACATAGTAATTTACTTCTTTTATTTCCATTTCTTTACCTTAAACTCCTTCTTCTCAAGATTTCTACACTGATACCCGTGATTTTCTGCTTTTTGTTTTGTACCATCTGCAAGAACAAATATATCATTTTCGACGACTTTTTACCAATCATTTAAAGATGTTGATTCACCATTTGGTAATTTATAGTTTTTTATCAACTCATTTACAATTTTAATTTTTCTACCTGTTGTAATCACTCAGATACAAGTAACCATAGAACCAAGTTCTAATAAGGCGTTATCGTCTTTATTACCTGTATAAACTGGGATTTGTTTATCAACCTTAAAATCGTGAAGATGTTTTTTAGCTTCACAATAAATTTCTTCAAATAATTCTTCAAGTATTTCTATTTCCTTTAAATATTAACACAAAATTCGGTTATTACACACAGAACCCTGTTTTTAAAGATACAACCCTTACAGTTCTGGAATACATCAAAGAAACCGCAGAACACATGCCATTAAATGACGGAACAAAAGAAGTAAGTGCAACAAAATTTCTTGAAGAATTTGGTTTTGAAGGAAAAATTCAACATTCTCCAGTTTCAACCCTTTCCGGAGGAGAACGCAAACGACTTTATCTTGCACGCCTTCTTCTTGAAAATCCAAATTTTCTGGTTTTAGACGAACCAACCAATGATTTTGATATTTTTACAATGAACATTCTTGAACAATTCCTCATGAACTATGAAGGATGTCTTCTTCTGGTAAGCCATGACCGCTACTTTATGGATAAATGCGCAGATACATTGTTCATTATGGAAAATAGCGGTGATACTTCAGGCTTTGTAGGAAAATGTTCAGAATACATAGATTACCGTGAAGAAATGGAAAAAGAAGCTAAAGCAAAGGGAGAAGTCTCTCCCTCGCTGCAGCCTGCTTCGCAGTCTTCCGCTACCCTCTCTGCGGGCTCAAACGCCGCCCTGCCTATAATTGAAGAGCCGTTAAAAAAATTGTACTGCAATTTTTAGGCTCATCCAAAAGAATGGCTCGAAACTACTGGTTGTTTCGCAACGCCTGCTGTGAACAGCCTAAAAAAACAAAACTTTCTTTCAATGAAAAGCGGGAGTGGGAACAGCTCAATATAGACATTCCAAATCTGGAAGCAGAACAGAAAAAACTGGAAGAACAAATGTCCAGCACAGATTACACTGCAGTCCAGAAAGCAACAGAACGCTACAATCAGATTTCCGCAGAACTGGAAGAAAAATATATGCGCTGGGAAGAACTGTCAGAAAGAGCTTAAATATATCTCTTCATAAACAGTAAATGATTTATTTCATAAAAAAAAGTAGGCTGTTCCATTCATTCACAGAACAGCCTACTTTTTTTGTCTATCAAATTAAATTTGATTAGAATATTGTAGAACCATAAGCATTTACAAGAGATGAATAGTTATATGTTCCAATTTTGTAAGTTTTCTTACATTTTGATTTAAGTGTAATTGAGAAAATTTCATCATAATATGCAGTTAATGATTTTTCAAAATCACTATCTGAAATTTCATCATTTGCATATTTAGCAAACAAAGCTTCAATTGCATCAGCCTGTTTTTGAGAAACTTTTGCTGTGATTTCAGCAGAAATATAACCACCCTGACCATCAGATGTAAGTAAAGCTACAGCAGCAGAAGCAGTGTATTTAGCTTTAAATCCTTTGATTACTGGAGCATAGAACTTATTAGATTTTGCAGCAGCAATAAGTTTCTGATTTTCATCACCCATTATTTTTGCAGCAGCATTTTCATCAACAAAGAATGTTAAAGCTTTTACTGGGCTTACAACTTCAATTTTTTCATTAGTTACAAGATTTACAATGTTGCTTACAATTTTTACAACATCACCAATTGTCAAAGCTGTAGTTAAAGTTCCATCAACACCATATGCAACCTGAGATGCCTTAGAAGCTTCTGAATTAGCATCTAAATCTAAAGCAAAAAGGAATTTTTCCAATTTAACAAGATCATTAATCTCAGCTACCAATTTTTTAGATTTTCCTTCTCCTAAATTACTATCAAGTGCTTCATAAAGAACTTCAAGTGTAATGACATCTTCTCCCTCAAGCTCTAAAGCTTCATTGTAAACAGAAACACCTAATTCTAATAAATCTTCAAACTTAATATCTTCAATATCAATAGTTTTGTCAAAATCAATAGTCTTAGATTCACCGTTTGCAAATTTAGCAACAGCATCAGAAAATGCAGTTGCAAAATCTTTAACTTCTTTTACTGCTTCAGTTCCAGTAGAAGCCTTCTTAAAACTTGGACTAGGAAAATTTAGCATTACATCAGAATAAGACTTAGTAATTGCTTTTTTTAAACTAGCTTCATCAGTAACTGGGGTTGTTACTTTTTTTTCAAGATCTGGGTAAACATCTTCTACAGTATTTGCAGCTTCGTATTTAGAATTTGACAAGTCCTTTACAAAAGAACATCCAACAAAAGATGTTACAGCTAAAAGTGTAACACCAGCCATTAAGGCTTTAGTTAATTTTTTCATAAGAGATCCTCCTTCAAATAAATAACACTATATTATACAATAGCATAAACTCAAAAAAAAAACAAACAATATTTTATTAGGTTCAATTTCGAGTATTTGATTTACAAACAGTGGCAAGGATTGTAAGGGCTGGCGTAGCCAGTTCCGAAGCGTAGCGAAGGAATGAAGCGATAGCGGAACCCTGAAAAGCCTGTTTTTTGCGAAGCAAAAAGCCACCCAAAGAATTACAATTTAAAACTCGACATTTGTCCTATTATTACATTTTCATTTTTCTCTGTTCCCTTTGTAATTAGTCCGAATTTCGAGTTTAGTTGAGAATTTACAAAAAAAAGCGTAAATCTTTAAAATTTTAATCACCACAAAAAAATCAAAAAGAGTTACGCTTATGTATGAACAAATTTACAACTTAACCA
>CAMGTC010000312.1 GCA_946061765.1 uncultured Treponema sp. | reverse complement strand
ATTCAGCCCTATACCTGGGAAGGTTGTATTGTAAAAATCGCAGATAAAATTGCCTACCTTGGGCGAGATATAGAAGATGCAAGGGCATATCACATTTTAGATATGACTTCTTACCGTGAATTAAGAGAATTAGTGGGAAGTACACTTGGTTTTGAAAAAAAAGGCGCCCATGCTTTAAGAAGTGGAAAAGCAATCAACACTACAGTTTTAATCAACGATCTTATAGTAGACCTTTGTCAGCAGTCAGATCCAGAAAAAGGACTTTCCTTCTCTGATGAATATTTTAAGTTCATTCTGGAAATAAAAAAATTCAATTTCAGTCATATTTATAACCACTGGCGTTTAAAGGAATTTTCCATCTATGCAGAAAATGTGATTGGTACTATTTTTAGAACTCTTCAAAAAGCCCAGCCTTACGCAAAAAGTGGACGTATTTCTCAGGCCCTTCGTTATTACCCAAAACTTTCTTCTACTTTTGAAGACTGGCTTGTAAAATACACAGCATATCAACCCTACATTATAGAAAAGCACTCTTATATAAATAAAAAGGCTATATTACGATACAATACTCAGCAGGTTTTTGATATAAACGACAATGAATCTTATACAAAGTGTATAATTGAATATATTTCGGGAATGACTGATCAGTTTGCTATTCAATTGTATGAAGAAATAATTACTTTCTAATTGATTATTCTTTCTTTGTATTATGATTTTTAAGAACCTTTATACATTCATCTTCCGGAAGAGGTTTGCTATAGAAAAAGCCCTGAATGAAA
Source organism: uncultured Treponema sp. (assembly GCA_946061765.1). Lineage (GTDB taxonomy): Bacteria > Spirochaetota > Spirochaetia > Treponematales > Treponemataceae > Treponema_D. The sequence continues at coordinate 2,411 of CAMGTC010000312.1, read as the reverse complement.
TCGGCTTTGGCAATTTTTACCATTTGATTTTGAGATTGAGTTTCAACCCCTTCTACAAGAACTTTAACGCCAGCATCTTTAAATGTATCGATGATATTACAAACAAACCTTTCTTTAGTGTAATCATCTTCCATAACAAGCATAAGGCTTCGGTCAATTTTAATTGTGGAAAAAGGAAGATTTAATACGGAAGAAAGATTTGAATAACCTGTTCCAAAATCATCAAGATAGAAACGAACACCAGCTTTTGCAAGAGCAATCATATTACTACGAACCAAAGCATAGTTTTCTATAAAAAGACTTTCTGTAATTTCTATGATTATAGAAGAAGGTGCAAGTCCAAAATCGGAAATTGTCTTAAGAACACTGGAAACTACATTCTGATTTACCATCTGATAAACTGAAAAATTTATAGAAACAGATTGAACCAGATTCTTGTTTTCAGCAATAAATTTACAGACCTTCTCAAAAGCCACAAAGCCCAGTTTTTCAATCATACCTTTGTTTTCTGCTACCTCAATGAATTCCTGAGGTGGAATATCACCAAGTTCAGTATTTTTTAATCTGGACAGAGCTTCCATATGGGTAAAAGCAGATTTTTCGAGAGAATAAATTGGCTGAAACCATACCTGGAATTGCTTTGATTCAAGGGTCAGTTCCCTTTTTAAGATTTCTTCAATCTGTCGCTTTCTTTGCATTGATTTTAAAACTTCTTGATTACAAATTTTTAAAGTATGATCTTCATTTAAAATCGCTTTATTCAAAAGATTATTAATAATATCAATCAAAGAATCTATATTTTTATCACCATAATGAATCTCTACTGCACTATAGTAAACATCCATTGGAACAAAAATTTGATTGGTATAGGTAAGATTTTTTTCATTAATATAGTCACTTATTTCTTTGTGATAAGCCTTAAGTTCATCAAGACTATCACAAATTCCTGCAAATCTACTTGTATTTTGATGATATGAATGTCTTAAAAAATATTTTTGAATATGACGTCCAATATCAAGTAAGAGAAAATTCAAATCAGAAATTTCCATATTATTCTGAAGAATATTCATATTTTCGATTGAAAGAACGTAAAGAAAACCTCTCTTTTTATTATTTTCAATATGTTTAATCAATTTTCTACCGGTCATGAGGCCAGTAACCATATCAAAGTCCAGTAAATCAGACTGAATGGAAACATAGGTTAACAAAAGAGCGGCAAATGAAGCTGTACCCGTTAATATTACCCTTGGCAAGAAAAATTGAAAACTCATAATCAAAATAGATAAGAGTGGATATAAAAGAAATACAACATATATTCTTTTTGCCATGGTATTACGATTTAAGGTAAGAGAAAAAATTGTAATTACACCATAAATAAGTGTTGTAACATAAGTTATAACTTTTAAGGGCCCTCTTACATAACCAAATTCAGAATCATAACGGAATACCCAGCCAGTTTTAATATTTAATAAAATAACCAAAAGATAAAGAGTATAAATCAGATAGTTAATAATTATACCAACCCTTTTGTATGCTGGAGGAAGAGCCATATCCAGGGCATAGGAAGAAAGAAAAAGAGGCGTCATCAAAAGGCAAATAAAATAAAGGGTGGATACCCCTGTACATAAGGCCAGAGGTAAGATTTTATAGTTTGCAATACAAATTACTGAGGCAATATTAATTAAGGCTGCAAAAAAAGTAGAAAGATCAGCATATAAAAATAACCTGTGTCTGTATTCTGATGGCGAAAATGAAGTAAATATATTAACACTAAGTACAAGGCAAAGAAGACAAGTTATATCTTCACCAAGAACATAGAAAGGTAAATCCAAAGTAATCATATCTTATAGAAATTATACCACAGAATATCTGTAAATTGCTGTAAAAATTATGTTAATAATTTAAAATATTGTTTTGACTAGATTTTAAACTCTGTGCATTGAAGAAAAAACTTTTTCACTCATAATATTAATTTCAACTGACATATCTTGAGCTATCTTTTCCATTTCATTACGGAGTTCATCGATAGAAACAGTATTATCATTCAATTCTACCATCATCATCATAACAAAATTTCCTGAAAGAATTGTCTGAGTAATATCCAGAATATTAATTTTATTATCTGCAAGATATTTTGACACAGTAGCGATAATTCCAACTTTGTCTGATCCAACAACTGTAATAATAGCGTTCATAATGTGCTTTATCCTCCTTATAAAAAGCCGTTAAACAAAAATCCGATTTTTTGGCTCCCAGTCACGGTTGCGTGATTCAAAACCGCGCAATAATGCGCTACACGCTTTTTGTGGTATAGAAACTATTGAACTGCCGCTTCGCAGCAGCCACAAAAAGAGCCTTTTTGAACCACGCCCCGCTCCTTCGCACCAACATTACGGAAAAGCGTTTATAAT
>CAMGTC010000311.1 GCA_946061765.1 uncultured Treponema sp. | reverse complement strand
TATGGTAGATTCAATTTCTCTTACAGATTTTACTCTTGATGATTTTAGAATTGAATTGTCGAATTTCTTAAAAATCAATGAAGATAAAATTAAAAACTCTCCAGATGGAATTTATGCGGTGATTCCTTCTCCAGAAAATACAATACAGCCATCATCAAAAACATTTGATGATGCTGCAAAAAAAATTATAAAGTCTGGTGTTATTTTCTGTCTTCGTCAAAAAAATGCAAATGAAGAATGTGAAAAGATAAATCCATTGAATCCATACTTCTTAGTCTATATCTATGAAGATGGTTCAAAGATTTACAATTACACAAGTGCTAAATCAATTCTGGAAGTTTATCGACTATTATGTTCTGGAGAAAAGGCACCATACGATAAACTTTGTGATTTATTTAATACAGAAACAAATAATGGTTCAGATATGACTAAGTATACAGATTTGCTTGATAAATCTGTTGCAGAAATCATGTCTAGTTTTAAAAAGAGAAGTGCAATGAAACTTACAACAAGTCGCAATGCAGTTCTTATAAAGAAAGATAAGCAGGCTTCTAATGTAAGCGACTTTGAACTTGTAACATGGCTGATAATAAAATAGGAGCGAGCATGGGAGAAAATAAAACAAGCCTTATAATGTACACAACAGAGGATGGAATTACTCAAATACAGGCTACTTTTGATAATGATACTGTATGGCTTTCTATTGACCAGATGGCGGAACTCTTTCAGAGAGATAAGTCTACAATTTCCAGACATATTAAAAATATTTTTGAAGAAGGTGAATATATAAGCGATTCAGTTGTTGCAAATTTTGCAACAACTGCTAAAGATGGAAAAACATATCAAGTGGAATATTACAACCTAGATGTGATTATTTCCGTTGGCTATCGAGTAAAATCTCTTAGAGGAACTCAGTTCAGAATCTGGGCAATGCAGATTCTAAAAGAATACATGCAGAAAGGCTTTGCTCTTGACGACAAAAGACTCAAAGAACTTGGCGGCGGAAATTATTTTGATGAACTTCTTGATCGAATCCGTGACATCCGTTCTAGCGAAAAAGTTTTCTGGCGAAAGGTTCTTGATATTTATGCAACAAGTATTGATTATAATCCAAATGCAGAAAGTTCAATTGCTTTCTTTAAGCAGGTCCAGAATAAAATGCATTGGGCAGCACATAAACATACAGCCGCAGAAATCATTTACCAGCGGGCTGACAGCAAAAAACAAAATATGGGTCTAACTTCATGGGCTGGAAAAGAAATCAAAAAGACAGATGTAGAAATTGCAAAGAACTATCTTTCTGATGCTGAATTGGATGCATTAAATAAAATTGTAACTGCATACCTCGACATTGCCGAGGTCCGGGCACTAGACCATGAACCGATGTATATGAAAGACTGGCTTGAAACAATAGATGATTATCTTAAAATGACCAGACGTGAAATCCTTACGACCGCTGGGCGTGTTTCTCATAAGCAGGCACTAGACAAGGCTCACGATGAATACAAGAAATACAAGGCAAAAGAAGTAGACAGGCTTTCTTTGGTAGAAAAGCATTTTCTTGAAAGCATTCGAAAGTTAGAGAATAAAGTGGAGAAATAAAAATGGCAAAGAATACTGATGAAAAACTGAACATTCTGGAAGCTGTAAAAGCTTTTGCAAAAGACGATATTTCAAAAGCTGGAATAAATCTTTTTTCAACACTCGGTTATGACACTAGTTTACAAGCGCCATTAGATGATAAAACTTATCAAGAATTTAAAGAAACTTATATCGAAGGTTCACCTAATGCCGAAAGATTCAATGAAGAAAAGGCTCTTGTTGAAAACTGGAAATCAATTGATATTCTTTTCCAGTTAACAAATGAATCTTTTAATGGAACGAAATCTTTATTTGAACCATCTGTAAATCCTTATGATCCTCAGTCTTATTTATGTTTTGCCATTGAATTGAATAATAGTGAATATTCAAAATCACATATTGCAAACATTACTCGTGAGGTAAATAAACTTTTCTCAATACCAATCATCATAATCTTTAAATATGGTGAATGTATAACTCTTGCAATTATCAACAGACGAGTAAACAAACGCAACAGCGACCGGGATGTTCTTGAAAAAGTAACCTTGATTAAAGACATTTTTTTTGAAAAGCCACATCGCGCTCATATTGAAATACTTTTTGATATGAGTTTGCCTCAGTTAAGTTCAGAATATCAGATTAGTAACTTTGACTCCTTGCATAAGGCATGGAGCGAAGTTCTTGATACACAGACACTTAACAAGCGTTTTTACACAGAGCTTTCCAACTGGTACTTCTGGGCTATTAAAACAGTTGTTTATCCAGGATATGAATATGAAGCACAAAGAAATTCTTTATTCACTAAAGAAGAAAAACTGCGTGAACATAATGCTAAGAACTTAATCCGTCTTTTAACACGTCTTTTGTTTGTATGGTTTATAAAAGAAAAGGATTTAATTCCAGACGAACTCTTTGATGAAAAATCAATTAAGAATTTGATTACAAGTTTTGAACCAGAGAAATTTTACAGATTTGAAGATATAGATGTTGAATCAAAGAGTATTTATTATAAGGCAATTTTACAAAACCTTTTCTTTGCAAGTTTGAATGCAGAACACGGTAAAAGAGCATTTAGAATAGATGGACAGAATCAGAATGCAACAAGCCTGATGCGTTACCAGCGTTATCATAAAAATCCAGAAGCCTTTGTAAAACTTATTGAATCAAAAGTTCCGTTTATGAACGGTGGACTTTTTGAATGTCTTGACCATCAGGATGATGAATTAAAAGGAAAAAAAGGCGGAGCTGTAATTGATTATGAAGACGGCTTCAGCGACAGAAAAGATAATGAACTATTTGTACCTGATTATGTTTTCTTTGGAAAGGAAATAAAAGTTGACTTAAGTTCTGAATATGATGATAAAAAGAAAAAAGATGTTACAGTAAATGGAATTATTAATATCCTTCAGAAATATAAATTTACAATTGCAGAAAACACTCCAGTTGAAGAAGATATCGCCCTTGACCCAGAACTTTTGGGACGTGTATTTGAAAACTTACTTGCTTCATATAACCCAGAAACAAAAACAAATGCCCGTAAACAGACTGGTAGTTTCTATACTCCTCGTCCTATTGTTGAATATATGGTTGATGAAAGCTTAAAGGCTTACTTAAAAACAAAGATAAAAGATGCTGCACTTTCTAAAG
>CAMGTC010000310.1 GCA_946061765.1 uncultured Treponema sp. | reverse complement strand
CGTAGGAGGTAAATAAAACAAGACATCTTCCTTCCGATGCTTTTATTAAAAGAGGCAAAGCCATTTCGATATACTGTTGATATTCCATTTTATCGGCAAAAGGAGCATCATTTGGAACTGCCAGCAGCATATTTTTTTCGTAAGGAAAAGGAGATTTAAATTCTGCGGCCATAACTCTTTGCTGATCTGCAAAAGAAAGTCCAATTCTATGCATCCAGAAAGAAAAATTATTACCAGTTTTTAAAGTTGCAGAAGTTGTAACCACACTATTCATTTCTTCAAAAACACCAGTATTCATCATATGAGAAATATCCAGAGGTGTTTTATTTAAAACAATAAAATCAGAATTATCGTCTTTTTCTTTTTTATAGGCTGGGGATAATTTTTTCTTTTGAATCCAAAAAACCTGATCTTTTTTCTCATCCCAGACAGAAAAATCTTTTAACAGAAGAAGGCAGGAATCTAATCTTCTTAAAACAATTTTACTTTCCCAATAAGCCGGCACTTCTTTATCGTCATCAGAAATACCATCCATAATTAGTCTGATTAAATCTATAAAGGCCGCTAAATCCTTTTCCAATTCGCTTACAGCAACCAAAAATGGGCTGAATTCGCGGGCGGTTGAATCAGATAACCTCATAGTAAGAGAAGAGGCCATTAAATCCATTCCTGCAATTTCAAGGTTCAAAATTGAATTTTTTATTCTTGAAACAATATCATAAGCAAGTTCTGCTTTTTCTTCATTGCTGGATAAAATGGCAAGAGTACAAAGATGTCCTAATTCAGAACCTTTTCTTCTCCTGTACATGGAATTAATTAATTTATTAATTTTAAATCTTGTCAGCGATTCACTAAAAAAACTGGTTGCGGCATTTTCTATTTTATGAGCTTCGTCAAAAACAATTCTCTTATATGGTGGAAGAACAGCCGCATCTTCATAACCAGCACCATTCATTCTGGATTCTATGTCTGCAAATAAGAGATGATGATTTACAACAATTATATTTGTTGCCGAAGCTTCTTTTCTAACCTTCATTACAAAACATTCACTGTGAAAAGGACAACGCATTCCCATACAAGCGTCACTTTCTGAATTAACTTTTGACCATACGTTTTCTGAGGGCATAAAAGTCAATTCACTTTTATCTCCCGTAGGACTGTTTTCGGCCCATTTAAATACTTCGTTGAGATTTTCATTTTCATCTTCAAATAAATCACGTACAGAAGCCGCCTCATTCAATCTACGCTTGCAGATATAATTCTGGCGACCTTTCAAAAGAATGTATTTTATTTCCGTTTTTAATATTTTTTCTACAGCTGGAATATCTTTTTCGCAAAGCTGCTGCTGAAGATTTATAGTCCCAGTAGAAATAATAATTCTTTCTTTATTGTTAATTGCCCACAAAATTGAAGGAATCAGATAGGCATATGATTTTCCAACACCTGTACCAGCTTCAAATACACCTAAACGATTTTCATTAAAAGACTTTGTGATTTTTTTTAATAACTCAATTTGAGATTCTCTTTCTTCAAAATTTTCAGATATTTTAGATAACTGTCCGCCATTTGAAATATATTGGGCTACATTTTCACAATCTAAGCTGATAATTTTTTTTGCCTTCACAGGTTCTAGAACCACATAAATATCGCTTGCATCATTGTTGATTATATAAAATCCCTGGCCATTTTCGGAACACAAAGAAGCTATATTTAAATCAGCATCTGAAGCTTTTAGAAAACCACTTGGATGATTATGAATTAAAACATGGCCTTGTCTTTGATCAGAAAAATTAACAGGGACAGTATATTCATTACCTCTGGCCCCAACTTTTGCCGAAGTTACAAGTCCATTCTCATTTATAAGGCCTGTAAAAAAAACTTCATTACCTTGTGCTTCTGAAATTGAGTTTTTTAAGAATTTACAAACATCATCAGAAATGTATTTAGAAATATCCATCAAGATTCCACCACATAAGATAATATTTTTTTATGAAAATACGTCCGGTCAAGGCACGCTTCGTTCAAGCCCTTGACTCGCTCGTTTTCAGGGGTTATAATACCCTCTGAATGCAAAAAAAAAGCCTGCTTTTTCAAGCAGGCTTTTACATCTCCTAGGCGAATTGAACGCCTGTTGTCGGGATGAAAACCCGATGTCCTAACCACTAGACGAAGGAGACTTACATCATCTTGCGATGACTTTAATAAATTAACATTTATAAAAAAAAATGTCAACACCTAATTCATAGAAAATCCAAATTTTTTTGATAATTTTTCTTGTAAAACTTTACATTCATTTGGATCCAATCCAAGTTTAATTGCAGTATCAAGATCATTCATTGATTTTTCATATTCTTGAATTTCAAAATAAGCCATAGCACGTCTAAAATTTGTATGTGCCTGGAATTCATTAATTTCAAGAGACTTTGTAAAACAATCGATTGCATCCTGATATTTTTTTTGTATTGAATAAACAATTCCAAGATAATAATAAGATCTAAAGGCTTTAGTATCATTTTCTATACTAACTTTAAAATCTTCTGTAGCCTGGTCAAATTTATTCATAGAGAAATAAGCCATACCTCTGTGTTTGCGGATTACACAGATAATGTTTTTTTCCTTTTGATCAATGGCATCAAGAATTCTAGTATAAATTGAAACAGCTTCTTCAAGATGACCATCATTATGTGCCTGAATAGCCTGTAAAATTAAATCATCAATTGTACCTTTTACAAAAGGTGTTACTCTGTGAATATTTTCTTCGTGAACATCAGTTTTATCATTTAGTAAATTATCAGCCTTGGAATAAAATGAATTACGACGATTATCCAGTTCTCTTTGTAATTTTTTCTGATAATCACGAATTTCCTGGAAAGTAATATCAGCAAGGGCCAGAGAAGCATTTATTGAGGCTAATTTACGTCTTAAAGGAGAATCAAAAGGAGAAAATTCTGATTTATAAATTAATTCATGTTCAACTTCGGCCCAAGCATCTTGTAAAATTGTTCTTACCTGGATTTCGCAAACAAACTCATCAGATATTTTTTTAAGATTCTTATATTTTCCTTCTAACTTTGGTATACAAGATTCAGGGATTTTTACCAAAACATGAACTGATTCATAACCAAATTCATTAACTTTCTGTTCTTCACCTTTAATTTCAACTTCTTTTATATCAAATGCCTTTTTTATCTGTTCTACCCCATAATTAATATCTTCCAGGAAGGCACAAATCATTCTAATACCAATC
>CAMGTC010000309.1 GCA_946061765.1 uncultured Treponema sp. | reverse complement strand
GGAATGTTACAAGTTATATTGCCATGGAATTTTATGATCCTCTTATTTCTGATTACCATGTCATTGCAGTTTGCATTGAATCACGGTCTGAAAGTGATAGGGCTGTAAGTCAGTGGATTATTCGCGAGAAATGTAAACTTGAAGATTTTAATTTCAGTTCAGTTGAAAATGGAAAACTTACAGTAACCTCAAGAAATAATTTAACCTTCAAAAGTAATCAATTAAAGAGTGCAGATTTTCTTGGTCGTGAAAAGGCTATACCGCAATTAACCCGGCAGCTTGGAATAAGAACATCAGATTATCGTAAATACAAAGAAAAACTTCTTAAAATGATGGCCTTTGATCCTGAACGAAATGTTGATAAATTTTTGCAGACTTCTGTATTTGCTGAAGCAGAAGTAAAGTCTTTGGATCGCCTCCGTGAACAGAGAGAGCTTTATGATAAGGCCAAACTCATGTTCGAAAACATGCAGGAAAGTAAAAATCTGCTTGAAGAAATTGAACATAAAACATGTGAATACGAAAAGGTTCTTCGTAATTTTCATATACGCGAGCTTATGTTCCGCTATCAGTATATAAATCAATATAAATCTGAAATCTCAAAATTGGAAGTAAACCAGCAGAATAACCAGATTCAGTTACAGGATCTGGAACAGAAAAAGAAAGAAGCAGAAGAAAAACTTTCTGAAATGAGAAAGAGACTTTCTGAAGTAGAGAATAAAAACCATTCCATAACAGAATCTCTTAATAAACTTGAAAAAGATAGGGATGACCTTAAAAAAGAAATAGAGATTTTGGAAAAGGAACTTTCAAAATTAAAAGAGCTTCAGGTTTCATTAAAAGTAATTCTTCCACAGATGGAAAATTATTTTGCTATTGCAGATGAAAACAAAACAGTTCTTTTGAACATAAGTGAAAATGATTTTGATGCGGATAAAAAGGCAACTACTTTTATTGATTTTTCAAATAAAATAATGAATCAGCGTGATTTATTTGTAGAAGAAAATGGTCGGATTAAAGACAAGCTGGAAACAGTAACAATAAAAATAACAGACATCCAAAATAAAATTAAAAGGCTTGAGTCGAATATTCGTCAGTTCCCACAGGAAGCAGAAGAAGCAAAACATATTATTCAGAATGAATTCAATAAACGTGGCATAAAAAGTCAGGTCCGATTATTTGCTGAACTTGTAGAATCCCTTTCTGATGAAGGCTGGCGAAAATCAATCGAAACATTTCTTTGGAATAAGAGATTTAACATTATTGTTGATGATGAATATTGTTATGAAGCAATGTCGATTTTAAATGAGAAAAACATTTACGGAACAAGTGTTATTCTCACTGATAGAATTCCAGAAACAGAAATTGAAGAAAACTCAGCGGCCTCTGTATTGAACATTACAAATAAAGGTGCAAGAAGATATGCAAATTATCTTTTAAACGGACTTTATCTTTGTCAAAACCTTGAAGAACTTCATGAACATCCTAAAGGCGGAATTACAAAAGACGGTATGCTTTGTAAAAGTTATGCCGCAAGCAAAATGCAGATTCATAAGACTGCTCTGTGTTTGGGAAACAATGTTGTAAAGATTCAGCTTGAACAGGCAAGAAAAGAACTTGAAAGTTTGAGTTTAGAGCAATCAGGATATGAAAAAGACATCCAGAATAGAAATCAGTTAAGAAGATTAATTGACAATGTAGAATGGAAGGCTGAAATCTATAATTTTGATAGTAGTCGAGAATTGGCTGAAGAAAATAGAAAGCTTGGAAAACTCGTATCAGATATTGAAGAATTAAGAAACAGTCCTGGAATGTTGGCTGCTGCTAGAGAATATGAGATTGCAGAAAATAATTACAATCTGGCATATGAAAATGATAATGCCTTGGCTGGAAAAATAGGTTCTGTAAAAACAGATATTCAGAACATCCAGAAAAGTATTTTCACTTGCAATGAACAATCAAAAAAATATGAGGTTGAATATAACGAGATTTCAGAGCTTCATCCGGAATTAATAGATGAAATGAAAGAAGAATATGACCGTGCAATTAAGCAGAGAAATACTTTCACCATCATTAGTTCAAAATATCTTCAAAATCTTACAAATGATGTTGAAAACGCTAAGAAAAGAATGGAAGACAAGCAGCGAGAATACAATCAACTTTCTGAAATCGATGTATCAAATTACGGTATAGAATTTATTCCATTTTATCGCGACCGTTATCGAGATGTTGCTAATGTTAAAATTGATGAAGCAAAGAATAAAGTCGAAAGACAATCGGAAAAACTTCGCGATGTATTCCTTCATGACTTTGTTGCAGAGCTAAATGAGAAGATAATATCAGCTAAAGAAGAAATTGCAGCTATAAATGCTGAATTGAAACGTATTCCATTTGGCCGTGATATTTATCAGTTCAAGATGGAAGAAAAATCAGACCGTGCCGTTTTCTTTACAATTTGTAAGAATCTGGAACTTTATTCCGAGTCTCCAGATTTATTTACGGAACGAACAGTAAGTGATGAACAGCTTGCAGATGATGTTCAGTCGTTCTTAAACAAAATCCTTGATACAGAACAGGAAGAGGATTATTCAGATTACAGAAATTATTTTACTTATGATATGACAATCAGAAGTCATATAGGTGATGAAGAATCTGAAATGGATTTGTCAAAAAAACAAGGCTCTGCCAGTGGAGGTGAAAAACAAACGCCGTATTTTATAGTTCTTGCTGCAAGTCTTATGCAATTCTATCCTAAAGATGTTTGTTGTGCCAGAATTGCATTTATCGATGAAGCCTTTTCCGCATTGTCAAAAGAACGCATCGAACAGATGGTAAAATTCCTGGAAGATAATAATTTTCAGGTTTTCTATGCAGCTCCTCCAGAAAAAATAAACAGTATCGGTCAGCATATTGATAATACGGTATCTCTTTATACACAGGGTAAATACACTAAACCTGTAGAAGGAGCCTGGTATTCAAAATGATTTATACATCCATTCAAAAACAAATACTGCAAAAGATTCTGACGAAATATGAATCAAGCAAAACCTATAAAGGGGAGAACTCTGTCAGTCAAAGTTTTTCAATTAAACCCTCGGATGTATTTAAGGATTATGAAAAAGATTCTGCAGATATAAGTGCTGTAGAAGATTTTGAAAAACAATGCAAACTTCTTGAATCAGCTGAACTTATTAATCTTGATTATAGATACGACAGAATTATAAAAATCACAGCAATTGGAACTGAAAAG
>CAMGTC010000308.1 GCA_946061765.1 uncultured Treponema sp. | reverse complement strand
ATGACCATCCTCTTTTTAGCCGGGGATTAGCACAACTTATTGAAACTCAAGACAGTTTTAAAGTATCTGGTATGGCAAAAAATAGAAATGAAGCTCTAGACCTTCTTGGAAAAGTGACACCTGACCTTGCCATTGTAGATTTAAACTTAGGTCAGGAAGACGGTCTTGAATTGATAAAAGACATTGTAATAATACACCCTAAAACTAAAATTCTAGTTTTATCTATGCATGATGAACGCTTTTATGCCGAAAGAGCCCTTAAAGCTGGAGCAAAAGGTTACATCATGAAAGAAGAAGCCGAAACACAGGTAATTGATGCAATAAAAACCGTTGTTAAAGGTGATATTTATTTAAGCGAAGCTGAAAAAAAGAGAATTAATAATGATATTTCTCAGGAAGCTTCAAAAGAATCATTTGATTTAATCTCAACTTTATCTGACCGCCAGTTACAAATCTTTACATTAATAGGAAAAGGTATAGGAACTGTAGAAATTGCCAATAAGTTAAATCTGAGTATCAAAACAATTGATACTCATAAAGAAAATATAAAAGCAAAACTTCACTGTGCCTCTTCTGGAGAGCTCAGACAAATGGCAATAGAATGGACTAATAGGGCAACTTAATTTTTACTGAAATTTCGTCCATAAAGTTTAGACATAGAACTTAATTCCACAGCAGCCTTTTCTTTTAAATCATTAGGATTCATTCTCCAAACCCAGTTTGCACCAGTAGTAGATGGTTTATTCATACGACCTTCATTATCTATACCAATTATATCCTGCATTGGGATAATTGCAATTTTAGCAACACTGGAAAAAGCAGAACGAATCATAGCCCAGCGCAATTTACCACTTACACAAAGACTTTTTGCCTGTTCAAGAGAATGTGCCTTTCCCATAAAATAATTGGCAAGTATTACTAATAAAGAATCCTGACAGTTTTCCAGCCACCCCTGCAGAGTATCATTATCATGAGTTCCTGTATAAACAACACAATTGTCAGTATCAAACATATGAGGCATAAAATAATTTGTCATTCCCTTTTCTTCAATTTCTCCAGAAGAAAAAGCAAACTGAAGAACTTTCATTCCTGGAAGCCCAGCCTTATCTCTAAGTTCTTTTACTTCATCTGTAATAACTCCAAGATCTTCAGCAATAATAGGAAGGTCACCGCACTTTTTTCTGATTGTTTTAAATAAATCCATACCAGGACCTTTTATCCACTTTCCATTTATGGCAGTTTTTTCTCCGGCAGGGACAGACCAGTAAGCTTCAAATCCTCTAAAATGATCAATTCTAAGAATATCAGTTAATTCAAATACTCTTTTTATTCTTTTTACCCACCAGTCATAGCAAGATTTCTTCATAGCATCCCAGTCGTACAAAGGATTTCCCCAAAGTTGTCCGTCAGCACTAAAATAATCAGGAGGTACTCCTGCAAGGCTCTTTAAACGACCATCTTCTTCCAGCTGAAAATATTTTTGATTGGCCCATACGTCAGCACTATCTGGAGCAACAAAAATAGGAATATCCCCAATTAATGAAATTCCATTTTCATTTGCGTATTTTTTTAATTCTGCCCACTGAAAGTCAAAAAAGAATTGAATAACTTTATATACTAAAATATCCTGACTATGATTTTTATTCCAATTTTGAACTGCAGCCTCATCACAGCAAGCTAATTCCTTAGGCCAATACTGATTCCACATACTAGAAGTTACATTTTCTTCCTGTGACTTTAAATCATAATAAGATTTTATGCTCATAAAAGAGGCAAATTTATCAAGCCAGTCGCTTTTCTCTTTACAGAATCTTTTAAAAGACTTCAAGTCCTCTTCTGGAGCGTTCTCTAAAAAGTAAAGGGCACTATCTTTTAGCACAGGGATTTTCCACCAGACAACAGCTCCAAAATCTACAGGACCATTTTTCTTAATATAATCAGGTGCTTTTATTGATGATTTTTTTGCCCATCCCTTTTCAACAAGTAAATCTAAATCTATTAATAAAGGATTTCCTGCAAAAGTTGAAAAAGATGCATAAGGAGAATCTCCATAACCCGTAGGACCAAGTGGTAATATTTGCCACAAAGATTGATTTGCTTTTACCAACCAGTCTATAAACTTGTAGGCAGATTTTCCAATAGTTCCAATACCGTAAGAATCTGCCAATGATGTAGGATGTAACAAGATACCACTTTTTCTTTCTAGATTCATAATTGAGCTCCTAAAAATATAGTAACACAAATTATTTTTTTCTTCCATTAATAAAAATAAGGGATATAATTTAATTATTGAAAATCTATTTATTTTCCTATAATAAAAGTCTAATAAAACTCATTTCTGACAAACTGGAAGAATGTGGACATAGTTGTGTCCAGTACTCAGATATAGATCTTTACCTTTCCGCAGTAATAAAACCGGGAGAGTATCCAGAACTTTTAGTAATGGATTATACATCCTGGAATCATGAGATATTTCCTTTTTTAAGTTACCTCAGAGAGTTTAAACTTTTCAGACCCTTTGTATTTTTTAATGATCCCTGCCCGGTATTAGGAAACAGGGTGAATCTCTGGGTATTTCTTTTAAAATACTATCTGGAATGTTTTCCTTTGGAAAGAAGAAAGAAAGAACCTCTCGAATTAGAAAAGTATTACAGGCCTGTATTTAAGCAAATTGCAGATATTGTAGAATCAAAAACACTTAGACCTTATATTCCCCTGATGCAAAAACCATTACCACTGCCAGATTCACTCCCAATCAAAAATTCATTTGAACATTTAAACAGACTTGAATTACAAAAAGAATCTATTTATGAATTTAAAAAACGCGTCAAACTTCCAAATAGTCTTTTCTTTTTACTTCAAATGTTTACCAAGTACATAGATATTGTAGTAACCAAAAAACATATTATGGAATATTACAAAGATAATTCTAAACAAATAAGCGAAGATTCAATTAAAGTGAAAATTTCAAATCTGAGGAAATATTTTTCAAAAGATAAGGATTGCAAATATAATCTGTTTCCCAAAGACGGTGGATATCTCTTCCATATCTCTACTTAAAAATAGTCTTTTTAATATACGCCTAGTCATTGCAAAATCACGATTATAAAGTAAATTCAAGGTTTAAAATAGATGGCTTAAATTTCACCATCTATTTTAAGTCTCGAGTTTTTTTGCAAAAACTCTATTTATTTACGTTTTCGCTTGCGCGAACGTTTTGTAAATCCTCAGTTGTTGAAACAACTTGCGGTTT
>CAMGTC010000307.1 GCA_946061765.1 uncultured Treponema sp. | reverse complement strand
CTTGGTTTGGAGATGATTCACGTGTTGGTATTTCTATCCATGGTGAATCAGAAAACATCGGATTTAACATTGACCTTAATGGTGATGGTGGTAATATCGCTGGTGGTGATACAGCATATTTCTGGGCATCTCCATTTTCATGGTTGACAGTAAAAATAGGTAAAGTTCAGGATGACACAGCACGTGGTAATGCAGGTTTTGGTGCACAGGATTGGAACCGTAATTACTCAGCAGCAAACTTCAATGATGACTTAACATTCGTACGTTTTGGTAATGGTCAGGGTGGACAGGCTAAAGGTGCTATCGTTAAGATTACTCCAGTAGACGGCCTTTGGTTTATTGCAGCAATGAATGTTCAGGATAACAAAGAAGCAGAAAAAACATACCTTGATAACGCTCAGTATGGTGCTGGTTATACTATCGATGGTATCGGTTCAATTCGTGCTCAGTACATTGGTACAGATGTTTATAAGGATAATGTATTTCAGCATAACAAAAAACTTATCAATGCTGCATTTGACTTGACAGCTGTTGATAACCTTTTGGTATCTGTTGGTGCATTCATTCCTGTTGATGACAAGAAAGCTACAACAATTGCTGCTTATGCAAGAATGAACCTTGATGCAATTACACTCCATGTTGGTGAAAAAGCAGTTATCGATGGTTCTACTTTCAATAATGAAGCTGCTGTAGGTCTTGGCGTTGACCTCGGAAACGGACTTGGTGTAGAGGCTGATGTTCGTCATGAAACAGCAGATAATGGTTCACTCTCATTTATCGGTGCAATTAACAAAGGTCTTGCTGGTGGTTCAATTGGTGTAGGCTTTCAGGGAAAGGTATCAAATCTTTCAGGTGATGCAGCATTCAGCTGGTGTGTTCCTGTAAGAATCACTGCTGGATTCTAATTCCTACCGTCTTGTTTTATAACTTGACATAGAAATTAAAGGCGAATCTCGAAAGAGGTTCGCCTTTTTTTACAATGAAATAACAATCTTTAACCTTAAAATATTTGATAAAATTAGTTTACTTTATAATTAAAGATGTTTAAGAAGCTCATCAAGTGGAATGTTATATTCTTTAGCGGTCAATTCAGGAGTGATATTAAGCTTTTTAATAGCGATAACTGCAGCCTCTATTTTACTTTCATATTTTGTTTCTTTTACAGCTTTATCTACAGCTTCAGTAACAGCTTTTTCAACAGCAGCATCAACAGCTTCTGCGATACCTTGTTCTATTCCGTCTTCAATACAATCTCGCAAATACATTGAATACATCATAAACTGCCTCCTGTAATCAGCATTTTTCTTTGTCATTGTTACATGTGCACTTAACTTTGATGTAAACTCGTCTTTTGGATTGTTTGTAATAATGAACTCTAGAAAATTTCTAACACCTGGATTTGGATTTTCTTTCCAATTACCTATATTATAAAACAGTTTTGTTGTTTCGTCATCAGGTAAGGTACTATCTTCAACACATTTTGTTTTAAAAGTATAAAGCGGAAGCCCTTTATTAAACGGGTCTTCAAGACAAAGAAATATAATAATATTTTCCCGAAGTTCAAGATAATCCATTCCTTCCTTTAAAACATCAGCATCAATTATACTTGAATAATATCTAGCTCTTTTTAATAGATTTTTTTTATTTGTAGTCTGTATCTCTATATCATAATAATGATTATCATCAGCCGTATACACATCCATTCTGATGCCATGAGACTCTGGAGTAAATTTAAAAGACATTTCCGATGTAGGATATTCAAGCCTCGATATTTTAATATCAAGTAAAAGCTCAAGAGTTTGTCTGCAGATTTCTTCGTTCTGCATTAATTTTGTAAAAATAAAATTATTTGAAAATGAGAGTGACTCCCATTCTTTAACAAGATCACCGGAATTATAATAAAAGTTTGACATTTAAATCCTTGAGAGTAACGAACTCTCAAATATATCATTCTTTTATTTTGAAATAAATCGCATTATTTTTTAAATTCCCTTACACAAAAAAAGAGGGTCTCCGAAGATGAAGTGCCCCCCAATTATTAGGCATTTAAAGACTTGTAAATAAAGGGGTTGTAGTATTTGAAGGTTAATTATTTTGAAAAAAGTCATTTCTATCATCTTGCTGGTTTTCAATATTTAACAGACATTGCTAATCTTCATGTAAACCGGGAAAAAGTTTATAACAATATTAAATCAGGTAATATAAAACCAGAATTATTAACCTCTTCAGTTCATTACGGAGAAATATCTGAAGGAATAGAAGAAAATCCTGTCTATCTGGAACGCTTTTTCCGAAACCTTATTTTAGGCGTACGAGTTGCTTGTCTTAGAACAAGTTCTATTTCAAAACAATTTTTTTTGTATATTTCATTAAAAATTTAGGGTAGGAACAAAAATAAGGGGCCCTCATTGCTGAGGACCCCTGTTTTTAAAATATAACAATTTTCACTTTTTAAGCGATTTGATTGTTAATTAGTATTCATCGTTAGTTAGAGCTTCTTGTGCAAGTTCCTGTTTAACGCGTTCTCTTCCAATCATATCAAGAAGCTTTCTTGCTTCTGCTTTTGTAAAGTAAAGCTGAACTTCTACTGATTTATCTGCATGATTTGATCCAATGTCGGTAGCAATATTTTTTGCGTCTTTAACAATAATACAGAAGTATGGAGACTTGTTTTTAAACTCATAACCAACATGGAACTTAGCATCGCCAAAGTTGTTCATCATGAATTTTACAGTTCCCCATTCAACACGACATTTACCTTTGCTTGTATAAATCTTTCTTGTTTTCATGGATTTGTTTTTTATAAGTTTATGATTTGCAAAGTCTTCAAGATATTTTTCAAATCCTTCAGCAATAAGTGCAACGTCTTTTTCATCAAACATAAAGTCAAAGAATGATGACTGATAATAAGTTTGGATACCAACTTTTTTTGACTGTGGATCTACAAAAACCTGTGCAGTACGGTGTTTGATGCCGTAACCGATTGTACCTGTTGAAAGTGGAATTTCACCATAAAATATGTATTTATCTTGTTTTGGTGTGAACATTCCTTCAAAAGGATTTTTAACTGTGTTTTTATTTTTTGTGTTGCTTTTTTTTACAGTGTCATTTGAAACTGGTGCAGCTGCTTCTTCATATGTGTCGACACCTTCTGATGCAGTTGCTTCTTCATATGTGTCGGCACCTTCTGATGCAGTTGCTTCTTCATATGTATCTGCAACTTCTGATGCAGCTTGCGCAGTTTCTGAAGCTTC
>CAMGTC010000306.1 GCA_946061765.1 uncultured Treponema sp. | reverse complement strand
AGTTTCTGACTGGTAGTAAGTTTTCAAACTGTTATGTTGTTTGATTTAAACCTTAATTAATATTATGTAAAAAATTATTTTTTGTCTTTTGAATCTGTTAGGTAATTACACCTAAAAATAAAAAATCAATTTGCTTAAACTAATAATTTCACTAATATTGATTATAACTTCAAAAAAAATTTTAAAGCAAAAGACAGGAAACATATATGGACAAAAAAACATTTCACTCAAACCCAATAATCAAAAATCTCTATACCGCAGATCCAGCTCCAATGGTTTATGGCGACACACTTTATCTTTACACAACCCATGACGAAGATGAGCTGGTAAATAATTTTTATACAATGAATGACTGGCGCTGTTTTTCTACAAAGGATATGGTAAATTGGACTGACCACGGTAAAATATTTTCTCTTGATGATATTACTTGGGCAGACGACAGAGCTTGGGCTCCACAGGCAATTGAAAGAAATGGGAAATTCTATTTATATTGCCCGGTGCATAAAAAAGACGGTGGAATGGCAATAGCAGTTGGAATTTCAGATAATCCTGCAGGACCTTTTAAAGATTTAGGTCATCCACTTATTGACGAAGGCGACTGGAATGATATAGACCCAACAGTTTTTATTGATGATGACGGTCAGGCCTACCTCTACTTTGGAAATCCAAATCTACGCTACGTTCTTTTAAATGAAGATATGATTTCTTACAATCAGCAGGTAGGAATACAAAATATTCCCATGTCTGTTGAATCATTCTCAAAAGGTAGTCATGATACAGGAACTACTTACGGAGAAGGTCCCTGGTTTTATAAACGCAATGGACTTTACTACATGGTATATGCAGCCTTTGCCCAGGGAGAAAAACGTAATGAACACCTTGCCTACTCCACATCAAAAAATCCAACTGGACCTTGGATTTATGGCGGTGTTCTAATGGAAGAAGGCACTTGTTTTACCAATCATCCAGGAATTGCAGATTTTAAAGGTCATTCATATCTTTTCTATCACACAGATGAATTACCAGGCGGAAGTCTTTTTCACCGAAGCGTATGTGTTGTAGAATTTAAATACAATGAAGATGGCAGCATCAGCACAATAAATAAAGCAAATGGTGTTAATAAAATCTAGAATAAGCATTATCCTCTGGGAAAATTGCGTAACCCCAGAAGATTTAAAAGATTAAGTGATTAAAAAAAAGACTTCCGCCTTTGAATAAAACAAAATCGGAAGCCTTTAAATTAATCAACAATCTAAAACTAATTTGCTGTTTCAGAAGCCTGAGAAAGAGTTCCAGGAGTTACCCCTACTGCATTCATAGCAGCAGAAATTACTGTTGGGAAGTACCAGGTCAATTCTTTACGGTTAAACCAACCGTGCTGTTCTCCCGAAGTTGCATTTGCTTTATAGGCTCCGTTATCCCACATTACAGTTGGCCAGCCGTAAGTGTTGTATGCTTTATCAAAATAGTAAGTAACCCAAGCTTCACGGTCAGAAAGATTATCTTTATTTGAAGCAGAAGCTTCTCCAATTACAGCACCAATAGATGGGAAGTATTTTTTCACATTTGCAAATAACGAATCAAGAGAAGATTTATCTGCCTCGTCAAATGTTGTGTCTGTATAATCTTTATTGTACATTGCAAAATTATATGGATCATAGGCATGGAAAGAAAGAATCAACTTATCATTTGCTGTATCATTTGGCAAAGAATAAGTATTAATATTTGAACTTGACCCCTTATAAGCTGGAACCATAATATAACGATTTGCATTATTACTACCACTATTACGAATTGCATTAATACAAACCTGTTCATAAGAGG
Source organism: uncultured Treponema sp. (assembly GCA_946061765.1). Classification (GTDB taxonomy): domain Bacteria; phylum Spirochaetota; class Spirochaetia; order Treponematales; family Treponemataceae; genus Treponema_D. The sequence goes on along the minus strand of CAMGTC010000306.1, from coordinate 1,450 downwards.
TTACAATTTTATTAAGAGTCTTTCCAAGTGTATCATTTGCATACCATTCAGAATCTTCACCAACGGTACGAGGTTCATTCAAAACTTCAAAAATCAATCTTTCCCCGTAATCACCATTAAACTCTGCGGCAATCTGAGTCCAAACCTTTTTGAGATAATCCTTAGACTTTTCTTCGATTGAAGCCTGGGTACTAGTATCGCTACTCAATCCATAACCCGGAAAAGAATTAAGATCTTTCGCAGAAAGATTATCATGATGAACATTCATGATTACATAAAATCCTGCATTATATGCCCAGTCAACAACAGTTTTTACACGATCCATCCATTCAGAATCAATTGTATATTCACTTCCAGAAACATGATTATACCAGGTAATTGGAATACGGATTGTCTTAAAACCTGCAGCATAAACTGCTTCAATCATTTCCTGTGTAGTTTTTGGCTGCCCCCAGCAAGTTTCTGAGTTAAGCCCCTGACACCATTCGTTTGAAGTATCATTAGAATGTGCATCAAGTGTATTTCCCAAGTTCCATCCAATTGTAAGCTGCTTTGCAAATTCCGTACTTGTAAGAATAAATTCTTCAGCAGGCCTTGCATTTGCAGTTTTTTTAGAAGTATTTCCTGCTTCATCAGATGCCACTAACTTAAAATAATAAGTAGTACCATTTGTAAGATTACTTACTTCATAACTTGTTGTTGAAGCAGAAGTTATTTCTGTTAATTCAGTACTTTCTTCACCTTCTGCATTACCCTGATATAATTTTACAGAAGTAACACCTTCGTCATCAGTAACTGTCCAACTAAGAGTTACCCTTTCCACTCCTGCAACAGCCTTAAATACCGAAATCACAGGAGGTGTAGTATCAGGCGCTGGACTTGCATTTGCAGTTTTTTCAGAAGTATTCCCTGCTTCATCAGATGCCACTAACTTAAAGTAATAAGTAGTACCATTTATAAGATTACTTACTTCATAACTTGTTGTTGAAGCAGAAGTTATTTCTGTTAATTCAGTACTTTCTTCACCTTCTGCATTACCCTGATATAATTTTACAGAAGTAACACCTTCGTCATCAGTAACTGTCCAACTAAGAGTTACTCTTTCCATTCCTGCAACAGCTTTAAATACCGAAATCACAGGGGCACTTGTATCAACCTCTTTTTCTTCCTTACTTTCATTACTTGAAGAACTAGTTGTAGGGTTACATCCAACAAATAACAACATACTGGCAGTAAAAATAGAAACTGCTATTAATACTGTTCTTTTAAAAATTGCTTTCATAGAGTATATGCCTCCTCTTATTATATTTACTGTAAAAAATTTAACATATTCAAACTTACAAAACAAGAGGAATTACTTTTCTCCTACCTTAAACAAAAGGAGGGGAAAGCCTTCCCCTAATATGTTGTGTCTTCTGTCAAGAATAAAAATCAGATAAGATCATTCGGC
>CAMGTC010000305.1 GCA_946061765.1 uncultured Treponema sp. | reverse complement strand
CTATAAGACAAAATAGAATTTTTGTTACCTTTGTTTTTGTTTTACTTGGAACTACAATTTTAGAAATTATTACTTCATATCACGATATGAAAAATACATATTCTTCAAGAGCTGTATCATATATTTTGAATTGTCTTTTCTTAATGGGTACAAATTCTTTTGGGGTATTTTTCTCTTTTTACACTCTTTCTCTTGCCGATTACTGGTCGAATTTTTCTTTAAAAAAAAGAAGAGCTTGGGAAGTTTGTATATTGCTTCCTTATGCATTTGAATTAATACTTATAGTTTTAACTCCTTTTCTTCAGAATACAAACAAGGCAGTTTTTTATTTAGATGTGAATAATATTTATCACAGAGGGAATTTTTCATATATTCTTTTTTATATAATTACTTTCCTCTATATGATAAATATTCTTACTATATTGTTTATTTTTCATAAAAAGATATCATTTGAAAATAAGGCCCTGGTAGCTCATTTTATTGTGGCAGTTTTGTTATCAGTTGCCATTCAATATTGCTTTCCGTCATTACTTGTTACATGTTTTATTATTACTTTAACAAGTTTAACTTTTCTCTTTTTTATACAAAAGCCCGAAAAAGTACTGGATTCAATAACCGGCTTGTTTAATCAAAGTGCTTTTATAAAATATTTTAGTGGAATTAAAAAATCTGACGAAAAGATTTCAACTGTTACAGTTTCAATAAAAGATATAGATTTTCTTATTAATACTTATGGTCTTTCAGGTTTTAATGAATTGCTTAAAATTATTGGCGATACATTGATTCGTCAGTATTCATACAGTCGACTTTTTTATGTAGGCCAGGGTAAATTCGCTGTTTTAGTAAAAAATTCAAAGGAAAAGGATATAAAGCAGATAATTCATAATCTGGATGTGACTTTTCAAAGGATGTGGACTTTTAATGATATTAAGATAAAACTTTATACTCAGATTTGTGTTGTTAAATTTCCAAATGATGCAAAAAGTCCAGAAGAATATTTTGATATCATAAATACTGTATTTTCTAGTGAACGTTATACAGAACCTGTAGTTTTTGCAGATAAAATTGATTTGAATTACAGGCACGAATTTATAAGAATTGAACATGCAGTTAGAAAAGGGTTGAGTGAGCGCAGGTATGAAGTATATTATCAGCCGATTTTTTCAGCAGCCGATAAAAGGGTTATTGGTGGAGAAGCTCTTATAAGACTGCGCGGTGATGATGGAAATCCCATTTCTCCAGAAGATTTTATTCCAATTGCAGAAAAGAATGGAACTGTTTTAAGAATTGGCGAATTTGTATTAGAAACAGTATTCAGTGATTTGGCTCATATAGACCTTGAAGAAGCGGGGGTAAAAAAGATTGATATAAATCTTTCGGTTGCCCAATGTATGCAGGAAATTCTTGCAGATCAGATTATTGGTATTCAGACAATTTTTAATATTCCTAATAAAGTTATAAATCTTGAAATTACAGAAACTGCTCTGGCTCATACTCCAGAGGTTATGGAAGAAAATATTAAAAAATTAGTTGAAGCCGGATTTGAATTTTCTTTAGATGATTATGGTTCAGGTTATTCAAATATGAGTTACATGCTGAATATGCCATTTAGTATGATTAAAATTGATAAGTACATTGTCTGGTCAGCCTATAAAGAAAAGAGATCTGAAACGGCATTAAAATGTACAATAGATATGATTAAAAAACTTGGAATGACAATACTTGCTGAAGGTGTTGAAACAAAAGAGCAGGCAGACTGGCTTTTAGCATTGGGCTGTGACTATCTTCAGGGCTATTATTATTCTAAACCTTGTCCTTTTAATGAATTTTTACCACTACTTAAAAAGAAATGGTAAAATTTATTCCATTTGGCAATAAACTTATATTTGTGTTTGAATTGTTTTGATTTTTGTAAAAGATATTATGCAGCATTGGAACCACAAATCCGCTTACACTTCCAATTACCATTCCTGTAAGTACATCTGAATAAAAATGATTACCGCTGCACATTCTTAAGATTCCTGTAGCACTTGCAATAGAAAAAGTTGATGCAATTACAAGGGTTTTATATTTTGAATCTGAATTATACTGGCAAAAAAGATAACTTGTGAACATTGCAGATGTAAAGGCAATAGTTGTGTGTCCGGAAGGCCAGGATTTTGCCCAGTCTCCATCGTCTACTTTATCTTGAGGGTAATTTTCATAGTACATATAAGGACGAGCCCTGTTTACAAGAATTTTTCCTAATTCTTTAAGTCCGTTTGCCCATAAAAGACTTTCGCCGTACATTACAAGTATAGGCATCCAGTCTGATTTTGGCTGTGTAATAAAAATGATTGGAGAAATTCCAACTAAAAAAAGACTTCCGTATGCTGTGTAGTTTAAGCCCTTAGAATAATCTGTCATAAATAATTGATCAAATGTTGGAATATTTTCGGTTGAAAAATCATATTGTTCTGGAGTGATTGAATTATAATGACAGGCTTTTTCTAAAATGATATTTGTTGTGTTTAATCCAAGTCCACCACTAATTAAAAGTGTGTCGGTTAATGGTGAAAGCGAAAATAATTTGAGTTTGTTTGATTTAGATTTTTCTGGAACTTTTTTCTCAGAAGAGTTTTCTGTTGAATTTGAATTATTATTATTTAATTCTTTGGATTCTTCTGAAAAAGAAGGTATTATAAAAAAACATAGAATTATTATAAAAGCATTTAGTTTTTTCATATTAGAATTGTTTAGATTTTATTTATAACTTTTTTTATACAGTCAAAAGTTTCAACACTTAAATCGTGTTCAATTTTACAGGCATCTTCTGCAGCAATTTCAGGACTAACTCCAATCTTAACAAATAAATCAGTTAGAACTGTGTGTCTTTCCCAAATGCGTTCTGCAATTTCCAGACCTTTAGGCAAAAGAGTAATTTTACCATCGTCATCAATTTTTACATAATTTTCGTTTTCAAGATTGTGGATTGTTACACTTACAGAAGGACGTGAAAAACCCATTTCGTGAGCAATGTCAATAGAACGTACGTCACCTTTTTTTGATAATACTAGAATTGTTTCAAGATACATCTCAGCTGATTCTTTAATTTGCATATTTTCCTCGATGAATATTAAAATTGCTGCTTATAAAACAATATTATAATTATACCCGAATACTGTAAAAAAGTAAGGTTAAAAGGCAAAAAAAAAGACTCCTGAATATTCAGAAGTCTTTTCCTGAGCTACACTGGATTCGAACCAGTGACCCACGCCTTAAAAGGGCGTTGCTCTA
>CAMGTC010000304.1 GCA_946061765.1 uncultured Treponema sp. | reverse complement strand
GTTTAGTTTCTGACTGGTAGTAAGTTTTCAAACTGTTATGTTGTTTGATTTAAACTTTCTTTAATTTTGTAAACCGCAAGTTGTTTCAACAACTGAGGATTTACAAAACGTTCGCGTAAGCGAACACGTAAATAACTCGAGTTTTTGCAAAAAAACTCGAGTTAAAATGAATAGTGTTATCTGCACTATTCATTTTAAACCTTCTAAAAAATTTGAATGTATTGAAAACATAAAAATAAATGGAACAAACGGAAGTTTCTCAGAAAATACGATGGTAATGATTGTATTTCATCAGTAGAAATAATTAATTCAAATGTAAATTTTTTTTACGTAATGGTTATGTTCTTCCATGTCAAAGGATTTTTAAGCAAAATACACGTGGCTTTTAATTAAGCCACTGGTAAAGGACTTCTTTAATTACATTTTTTCTACAGATATTTCATCAACAAAATCAAAATCACTATCTGCTGTAATAAGTATCAAATCTGCTGCATGACAGGTAGCCGCAATCCAAATATCATTTTCTGGTATAGGTTTACCTTTTGATTTTAAAGAAGCTTTTATTATTCCATAACTTTTTGCAATCTCTAAATCTGGATAAAGAACTTTCATCTGTTGGCAAAAACAAAAATAATTTTCACGATTAAAATCTGATTTTTTTGAAAGTTCTGCTCCATACATCAATTCACCAACCGTAATTGAAGAAATATACAGATTTTCCATATCATCAAAAAGAGAAAAAAGTTCTGTTTCGCCTTTGAAAAAACGGATAATCACTTTTGTATCTACAAGCTTACCATTCATTTTCATCAACCTTGCGACACTCCGCAACAGCAGCTTCCATTTGAGCAGCCTCATCTTTATCTAAACTTCCAAAAAAATCTTTGACTGATTTTTGATTGGAAAGGCTTGCGCGTAAAACTAGATTTTCATATTCATCAATTGGAAGCACAACCGCCTGCATTTCGTTATTGCGGATAATTGCAATTTTTTTGAGTTTTCTATTTGTCAATTCCGTCAGGAAGTTTGAAAACTGGCGAACAAGTTGAGTTGCAGAGACAATTTCTTTTTTTTCAAATGCCATCATAAATCACCTCTCGCATATTATTATACATAGTATTTTATGTATTACAAGTTAGAAAATATTAATATAGAAAAATAATAGCAAAATTACAGATAACAATATTTATTAATTATTCAGGGCTACCGCATTATAAGCGCTTTTCGTAATGTTTGCGCGAAGGAGCGGTGCGTGGTTCAAAAAGGCTCTTTTTGTGGCTGCTGCGAAGCGGCAGTTCAATAGTTTCTATACCACAAAAAGCGTGTAGCGCATTATTGCGTGGTTTTGAATCACGCAACCGTGACTGGGAGCCAAAAATCGGATATTTGTTTATAATGCGTTTGCCCTGATTAATTATTTTATTGACATATACATCTATTATATTTATCATTATTTTGATAGATAATTTTAATGGCATCTATAGTGTACCGCTGGCGATAGGAGATTTATATGTACGACACTTTAACTGCATCAAAAATGCTCAAAAGTTTTGTGCCAATCAGCCGCTTTAATAAGGGTGAGGCTGGCAAAATCATTGAGGAAGTAAAGAGAGACGGAATCAAGGTGATTGTAAAAAATAATGCACCGGAATGTGTGATGATTACCGTTGAAGATTATGACCGCCTTGTTGATGAATCTAAGCGGGTTGTGAATCCACCGCAGACTCCCCAACAGGAAAAACGCCGTAAGGAATTTATTGCAAGAATCCGCCAGAATGTTACTCCTCCTACTCCGGCAACAAGAAGCAGAAAAGAAGTTATGGATGCTATCGGTTCAATTGATATTGATGAAGACGCAGTAAACGAATTGCGAAGGGTGAGCATGATATGATTTTAGCAGATTCTAATATTCTTATTGATTATTATCGTAACAGAGAATCAGAACTGGCAAAAAAAATTGACTCATTACCTGTAGCGATTTGTGGAGTTGTAAAAACAGAGCTTTTGCATGGTGCAAGAACAAACCAGGAAATTGATAATATTATGGCATCATTTACAACCTTTGAACTTCTTCACACTGATGAATATGATTTTGAAGGCATTGGCTTTATGCTGCAGACCTTGCGCGAAAACGGAATAACGCTTCCTATGACAGACGTGATGATTGCTTTTTGTGCAATGAAGTATGATGTGCCTCTCTGGACTCGTGACGGTCATTTCCGTCTTATTCAAGGCCTGTACCCTGAACTGACTTTTTATTACCCAAAGGAAAAATAAAAGCTTATACAAACACCCTGCGGTAAGTCTTAGCCTTAAAGGTTTGGCTGCCGTCCAGCTTTGAATATTCTGTATCTTCGTAAAAGGTCATGCCAAGCTTTTCCATAACACGGCGGGAATTAATGTTGTCTAATGCAAAGGTTCCGGTTAAGACTTTTACTCCATATTTTTTCTGGGCATATTCCAGAATGAGTTTGATTGCTTCCGGGGTGTAACCGTTATGCCAGTGGTCATAAGCAATATTGTAACCGATACTCCAGACATCAATATCTTGGTGATAATATAGTCCACCGCTACCAATAAGCTCACCGGTAGATTTCAAAACAAAACCATAGTCCAGTTTCTTTTCATCTTCGTATAAAGATTCTAGCCACTCACGACCATCTTCAGGAGATTTATATAAAGGGTAAATCATATATTTATTTACACGAGGATCGCCTGTCCATTTGAAAACAGCATTTAGGTCATTTACTGAAAGCGGGCGAAGAATTAGACGTTCTGTTTCTAAAAGAGGTGGTAAAACTTTTGGCATATTAAACTTCCTTTTTGAAAATTTATTTTATTTAGGGTTTATTACAAATCCTAAAAACGGCCGAATCAAGGGCTTGAACGAAGTGTCTCTTGACCGGACGTATTTTGTTTTAGAGTTTATTAAAAACCCTAAAAACGGCGAAGTCAAGGCTTTAAGCGTACGCGTGACTTGACTCGACATATTTTAAAAACAATAAAGAGAATCTTTAATAAAAAAATCTACTTTTTTCCTATTAGCCCGAAATTCGAATTTTAATTGGTAATGCATAAAATTGATTTTTATAATCGCATTTGCATTATGAAAATACTACCAGTCAGAAAGGACTGTCAAAACCATTACCGCCTGCCTGACGGCAGTCAGGGCCTTGCTACAAGTGCAAGTCGGCAAGGAAACTACAGTTTCCGGCTTGCGAATGTTTTTGCCAGCCGCTTTCTTCAGAGCAAACGCATTATAAACAAATATCCGATTTTTTGGCTCCCAGTC
>CAMGTC010000303.1 GCA_946061765.1 uncultured Treponema sp. | reverse complement strand
CAATCAGGAATCTGAAGTCAAAATCCAAGGTCGCAGGAAATTTCCGTTCAGATGAGGGTGCTCGCTGGTATCTTAAAATTCGTTCTTATATCGACTCAGCAAGAAAACATGGAATAAACGCCTTTGAAGCTGTAAAACTTGCCTTTGCTGGAAATCCTGCATTATGCCTGGAATTTTAGGTGCTGAATAGTTACGTCTGTTTTAAAGATTGGAATTTGAAAGGCTTTCATTTAGCCCCCCTTTTTGTTGGTATAAGTAGAAAGGCAAAAAAAACGCCTTAACTACTACCACGCAAAAAGTTACGCCCGTCTCTCACGAGTTCCCGGATAGTTAAGGCTAATTATTCACTTATATAGTCGTAATTTTTTTAACGGTTCTTAACACATAAAAACCAAAATTTAAAAAAAATTAATATCCGCAAATTGTAAGGATTGCGGCGCGTCCTCTTTTTGTTGGTAGTTTTATTATGAATCAATAACACAAAAAAATCAACTTATTCCAGTACATAAAAAATCAATTAAATCACTTTTTAAAATATTTCTTGTGCTCCCTTCGTAAAAATATTTTAATTTTCCACCTTTCATAAATCTATAAATTTGGCGTTCACTAAATTTAGTAATTCTAACTATGTCTTTTATGTCTAGTATACTGCTTCCTTCTTTCAGTGAATTTATCAAGTCTTTTTTTATACTCAATACATTCATTAAGCCCCGCCTCCGTTATTCTGTAAGCACAACCAATTTTAATAAAACTATTGATTATATAATAACTTTCTAAGTATGCTAATTGAGACATTTTTAAACCTGTCATTTTTGCTACTTCTTTATTTGAGTAAAGCATAAATTTAAAATACACGCTAAACATATATTTTCTTTAATTGTAGGCAATAATGATATTATTTTTTAGTAAACGATTTTGTAAACAATTTATATAAAAAAAACATTTAAAAAGCATTTAAAAGTAGAAAAATATCTTTTTTAAATTTACTTTAAATCTGAGAAAATATATTTTGTAATTCCTAGCAATATATAGATTTGTGTTTAAAATTTATAAAATATTAAATTCTCAAACTAAATGCATAATTACAGTAATCCATACTAATAAATACAACTCTATACTTTTTCAAACTACATAGTAAAAACTACACATTTACTACAGGAAGGTTTTCAAACTGTAGTAAACTACACATTTTCAAAAGTTTTTTGAAAAATCAGATGTCTTTCAAAAACCTTTGAACCTGCGGACACTACACTTTTTATTCGGCACGAAACACCCGGGGGCACGGGGGTATTTAGATTTCTACAGTTATATAATCAATTGGTAGTTTTAATTTCTGTTGGAGAAATTCAATATATTGATTAGTTTGAACATCGGGTTTTGATTCTCCAACAATAAAAATCTTTTTTGCTTTTTGAATATTTGGAAAATAACAATAATCCATAAGTTGTCCGAAAGCATCTCTAATACAATCTCTAGCCGTATTACCAGTTTTTACTTCATAGAAATAAAAATCTTGTTTATCTTTCACAACAACATCAATTCTGTTTAAACCATAATATTGTTCACAAGTAACGTTTTCATTACCATATTGTTCTATAAGCTTTTCATATAATTTCTGCTGTATGAATGAATGGCGAACCTGAATATTAATTTCTTTTGCAATAACAGACCCTGTTCTTTGCTTTGGTAATTTATATTCCTTTTTTTGAAATTCAAATTTTTTTATAATGTTTTCATCTGATTCTTTTGATGAAGCCTCCAAAGTATTTCCACTTTCAACTTCTTTATAAATTGGATATAAAGAATCCAATGTCTCTAATATTTCTGTTATACTTGGATTTTGTTTTACTTTACCAATAAAAATAAAATTGTTTGTAACAATGTCTTTTTCTTTTATAAGTTCAACTGAAGTTATTTCTGTTCTCTTATCATTTTGCCAAATCCACATATTTAAATTTTGAAAAAGGTAAGGTTTTGTTTGGATAATATAATTTAATCTTCTAATTTTAGGATAAAGAATACTTGGATCAGGTAGATTTATACTTGGTTCAAGAGAAAAAGCAAAACCATATCTTAAACCTTCTTCTTCATTACCTAAATTAAATTGTAATTCGGTTCTTCCACCAATATGAAAAGTCCAGTTTTCATTAAGAGGCTCAGGTGGAAATAATTTCCATGATTTTGGTTTGCTTAAGCCTTTTATTTTTACACGAAATTTTTGAATGTTACCAATATCATAATCTTTAAATTGTTCATTTATTGCTTGACTAATTTGTTTCAAATCCATTTTACACATATCTCCTTGTATAAGCTTTTATTCATCAAAAACTGTAAAATCTTTTTCGACAAAAATCTTTTTGTAATCAATATTAAAGGTTTTGCAAAAATTTATTATGTATTGGAAACATTCATTTTGTTTATATAATGGACTATCCATATTTCCTGTGCCTATTCGAATTTCTTCAATTGTATTATCTGGATCAAATGATATAAATCCGCTTTCTCGAAGTATTTCTAATCTGTCACGTAATTTTGATTTGACAATATTTGGTTCTTCCTTTAAATATTTTATTTCACAGGTCAAATTATTTGGATGTTTTTGTAAGACATACATAATTGTTGCTAAGACTTCACGAGTTTGCATTTTTAAATCTTTTGATTCTAATTCTTCAGCAATTAAATTAATTTTGTCTTTATAAAAAGTACTATCAGCAGCTTCGTTTAAGAATTTGTTTATTCGTTTTCCGTTTTGGCATTTTTTTAATTCATAATACTGATCCTGCATTGTCATTTTGGGTTTTACAGCAATAATTCGTTTAAAATATGAATCCAAAATATCTTTAAAAGTATCTTTATCTATTATAGATTCTACTCTAAAAAACTGTTTACATATATTAGGAAACTTCAACATTGCTTCATCTAATTCAGCATATGTCAATAATCGAATATCTAGTTGTTCTATAATTGAATATACTCTATTTTTTTCATCATCATATACTAGTTTATTTATAGAGGGAAATTTTTTTAAAACCTCTAATGAAGTTTTATCGACATCTTCCTTTTTGTATTTTTCTTTTATTGGTAAAATATTCTTAAGATTACCGCTTAATCCCATAGGACTAATAAAGAAATATTCTTTGAATTTTGAAGTATCTTCTTGGTCATTAATGAGATTCAAAATTGTTTTTATTATTTCAAAATATAATAAATCTATGGATACTTTTTCTTTATATCTTTTACATTGTGCAATTGCAATTATTATACCATGCTCATCTAAGATTGTTACATCTTTACC
>CAMGTC010000302.1 GCA_946061765.1 uncultured Treponema sp. | reverse complement strand
GTTTCTGACTGGTAGTAAGTTTTCAAACTGTTATGTTGTTTGATTTAAACCTTCCATTCAACAAATTAATTTTAATAAAAGAAATATCAACAAACTTTTTATCAACAGTGGCAATTGCAATTCCCGGTGCCTGACCGCAACGAGGCTTTGAACAAGAACCTGGATTTACAATTGTATATCCATCTAAATCATCCTGTCGGGCAACATGAGTATGGCCGTAAAAAGCTAAAAAAGAGCCCTGTAACTGCATTGTGTAAGCAAGATCTTGCAGTCCAAAATTAACACCTGCTGTATGCCCATGAGTTACAAGAACCTTCTGCCCACTTACAGATAAGACTTGATATTGGGGAAGTCTTAAAGATTTTGAATTGGACAGAGGATAAACATCGGGATCACAATTGCCCCTTACAATAACCATTACATCTGGAATTGCTTTTGCTAAATCAAGGTCATTTTTGGCATCCTCAAGTATTCTGGCAATATCACTAGCTCCATCACCACAAAAAATAAAGGCCTGACATTCAGGACCAAATTGTTTAATTGCAGTTTCTAAAATTTTATAATCACCATGGGAATCTGAACAAACTAAAAGCCTGGCACGGGCTGTTTTATCCAAAGCATCCAGAGCTTTAGTTGAGGCTATAAAATTGTCTTCGTTTTGAACAAGAGAATTCATACTTTAATTGATTACAAAATGATTTATAGATTGAAGTCCCGTTTCTGGATCCAGATAGCGATAGAATTTTCTGTCTTTTAATAAATTCTTAACATGCTCCTGCAATGAAGAATCTTTTGTAAGACTACCATTCAAACACAAAAGATAATCTATTGAATCAGTAAGCAAAGATTTAATTTCATCCATATCATAAAGGGATTCTTCATCTAGAGTTATTGTTCCTGTCATATCTGCAATCTGAGCTTTTTCAATTACAATATCACTAGTAGATTCAATTCCTAAATCATCATCTTGTGGAAAAAGTGATAAAACTGGAAAAGGTACTGACTGCTCCCAAAAATCCTGTAATCTTGCCAGAGCAACATGAGTTCTTTCTGGAGCACCAAGAACAAGAACTGCAGAATATTCTTTTTCTACATCTTCCAGTTCATAAGTTAAATCTGTAGCATAAGATCTTGTTCCATGTCGAAAACTATCTGGATAAACTAAAGGATAAATCAAACCTCCATTTTCGTCTAAACCATATTTCTGACCCAAAAATGAAATTAAATCAGAAGATTGTTCTTCATCATTAAATCCATAGCCAATAACAAAAAGGATTCTTTTATTTGTAATATGCCAGGTCTGTGCTTTTTGAGAAATTTGACCTTTTTCAACATCTTTTATTTCGAGTTGTAAATCATGAGTAATGTCATTTGATTTGTTATTTTTAGAACAGGCTGCTAATGAAAATACTAATAATAGCCCACCCATCATCATTATTTTCTTCAAAAGTTTCATTGATCATATTTTACTATATTTATTTTTTATTGAAAAGAAGGCGTATTTTCGATATTCTTTAGGTTATGCAAATACTAACGCCTATTTTACAACTTATTGGTAGTTTAGGCTTTCTGCTTTACGGCATGAAATTAATGAGTGATGGTGTTCAGAGAAGTGCAGGTGAAAAACTTCAAAGAGCATTAAGTGTCATTACAGGAAACCGTTACATAGGACTTCTGACTGGTATGTTAATCACAATGATTATCCAGTCTTCTGGTGCTACTACTGTAATGGTTGTAACATTCGTAAATGCAGGACTTCTAACACTTACACAATCCGTTAGCGTAATATTTGGGGCAAACATCGGTACCACAATTACTGCATGGATTGTTTCAATTTTTGGTTTTAATTTTAAGATCTCTGCCTTTGCAATTCCGGTTGTTGGAATTGGCTACTTCCTAACAATTATTAAAAAAACAAACTTAAGAAACATTGGTGAATCCATTATGGGATTCGGTATGTTATTTTTGGGACTCAGCGGCCTTTCTGATGTTTTTACTCCAGAACAGTTGGGCTTCCTCTTTAAGATTCAAAGCAGTGGTGTTTGGGCCATTCTTTTAGGTTTTGTAATAGGTATTTTTATTACGGCCCTGCTCCACTCGTCTTCTGCATTTTCTGCAATCGTAATTACAATGGCATACAATAGTTTAATTTCCTGGGAACTTGCAGCAGCAATGACTTTGGGAAGTAACATAGGTTCTTGTATTGATGCCATACTTGCAGCGATTGGTAAAACTGCAGATGCCAGAAGATCTTCTATTATTCACGTTATGTTTAACGTTTTTGGAACAATTCTTGCTTTAATATTCTTCCATCCATTCTTAAATCTTGTAATTCTTCTTACACCAGGACATATTAATTCAAACATTGCAATTAGAATTTCTATGCTGCATACAGTATTCAAAACAATTTCTACTTTGATTTTACTGCCACTGCAAAATCCAATTGTAAAACTTTCTAAACTTATTATTAAAGATGATAAAAAAGAATTGGAACAAAGTTTCAAACTGGAATTTACAGAACTTTTTGCAAAAGATTCAATTGCAACCCATGTAATTCAAGCCGAAAAAGCAATTGCCGATATGACTGACACTGTAAGCGACATGTTCGACAACATTCAGATTGGAGTTACAAAACGTAATCAGGAATATATTGAAAACTACAAGGAAAAAAGTTCTGCGGCAGAAGTTTATGTTGATCAGATGCATGAACAAATCACCCACTACCTTGTAAAATGCGAAAGTCTTCCAATGTCAGATAAACAGGCAACACATATTTCAAGCCTTCTTCAGATTGTTGATGAACTTGAAGACATGAGCGATAACTGTTACACAACAATCATGCTTATAATTAAGAGTATTGATAGAAAAATGTCCTTCCCAGATGAAGATCAGGAAAGACTTTTACCATATCTTGAGTTAGTAAGACAATTCCTTCAGTTTATTAGAAGAAACATCAATACACAGCTTTCCTTAGAAAAATTAGATTTAGCCCGAGAATTGGAAGACGGAATTGATGCCTTTAGAAAAGACTTAAAAAAGACTGCCAGAAAACGTCTTGAAGGTGGAGCTGATGTAAAATCTGAATTACTTTACATTGATATAGTAAGAAGAATTGAAAACATTGGTGATAATTGTTTTAGAATTTCTGAAAGCCTGACAAATTAAAACATTACTAATTAAGTTAAAGAAAAAAAAGGATTTTCCAAACGGAAAATCCTTTTTTTTTGCTCTTAAAAAAAACAATATCATCGATTGGATTTCTCCAACCGACAATGATTGTGCTTGATTTTAGTAGA
>CAMGTC010000301.1 GCA_946061765.1 uncultured Treponema sp. | reverse complement strand
AACCTTGGGGCCTTAATGATTTTCAAAGGTTCGTAGCCGACAGCGGGTCGAGCCCTCGCGGTTTAAATGCATGTTATGGCGACAGGCCACTGGCCTGCTTTTTTAGGTAGAAATAATGAATAGAAAATGTATTGTATTTGTTTCAATATTTTTAATTTTTATACTTGTTACAATTTCGATATGTATTCAACAATCTTATAATAAAATTAAAAAAATATATATTCCACAAAACCTTGATGACGGAATAATTTCGTATATTAAGAATAATCAAAGCGCAGATTATAAATATCCAGTACTTGAAATTTCAAAAAAAATTCCCGAAGAAAAACTTCTTCAAATCTTGAGTTATTACTACCTCAAAATGCAGATTATTGAAATCAACATCAACAATAAAGATACGACAAAAACTTTAAATGGCTCTCCATATAAACGTCAATGGGTAGAAATTGATTCAAACGGAAACATTTCAATAAAAGAAAATGAACATGAAGAGTTTCGACTTATATATAATCCAAATCATCCTGATGCAATTAGAGAAAATTGTCCAGAAAAAGGATATGTTCGTTATCCAGATATATGCGTTAATTTTGAACTTGAGGAATTAAAAATTTATGTAGAGTTATACAATACTTTTATTTCTTATGGAAATAAAGTTTACCCTTCACTACTTTTAGAAAAAATAAATTTTACAGACATTTGGAAATATAATATAGAATAAGGAATATAATTTCATCGAGTTAAGCTCGATGAAATTACGAAATTAAACTTTAGGGTTTACGCGGAGAAGCGGTTTTAATATAGGATATTTAAGAAAGCAAGTCGAGCTTGCTTTCTTAAATGAAATTGAACTTTAGGGCAAAACAAAGTAGCGGTAGTACGCGGCTTTACGCCGCTTGAAAAAAGTATAGTAAAGAAACTTATGCTAGAAAAAGTAAATAATTATTCTTCAGGAAAAAAAGAATTAAGAAATCTACTCTAGTATATGTAATATATTTGCCATAACAACAGTTTCAAAGCGGCTGTCGGGTCAAACCCGCCACCGTTTAAACTTATGTTATGCCCACGCCCGCACTGGGGCGCTTTTGGAGGTAGAAAATGAAAAAGCTTTGCATACTTTTTATTTTGTTTTTTATTCCTGTTGCAATATTTGCAGGTCCTTTTGGTCTCAGAATGGGTATGAATCTAGAAGAATTGGCAGAAGCCTGTACAGAAGAACCTAAATACATTGCAGATGATAGGTATTATATTCAACCGAAAAAATCTCACCCTCTTTTTGATGGATATGTTGCATGGGTTAGTGAAACAAATGGTTTGTATTATATAAAGGGGATAAGTCGAGAGATAAAAACTACCGATTATGGTACTGAAGTAAAACAAGAATTTTCAAAACTTTTATCTCCACTTGAAAAAAAATATGGAAAATTCAAAAGAGTTGATAAGCTTTCTAAAGATACTCCGTCATATAGAAGATCTGATAAAGATTGGATGTGGACAATCGCTGATGGTTCAAGAACATATGAGGCTCATTGGGAAGCGACAGAGGAGAATGTTGAAACTTTTGAGGGCTTAATATCAATTGCAATAGGAATAAAAACACGAGCAACTTATATAAGTAATGAAGCATATATATGGATAGAATACGGATTTTTAAACGCCATCGATGGTTTTGATAATTTAGATGACGTTTTATAAAGTTGAATATTTTGAATGCATTTGATTTTGACATGAATGTTTTTCTTATTATAATTTACACAATTTTTGGAATAACTTTTTTCTCTTTAATAGTTTTTCTTGGACTTAATGCAACAAAAATAAAAGGTTGGTTCGGAGAGAAAAATATATCCAATCGTCTTGAGAAACTTGATACAGATAAATATATAACGATAAATGACATTCTTATAAAAAATGAAAAAGGAAATACAAGCCAAATCGACCATCTTGTTGTTTCTGTATATGGTCTGTTTGTAATAGAAACTAAAAACTATAAAGGGTGGATTTTTGGAAATGAAAAAGCCGAAAAATGGTCTCAAGTAATCTACCAGCAAAAGAATTTTTTTAGAAATCCAGTAAAACAGAATTGGTCGCATGTTTATGCATTAAAATCAATTTTAAAAGATTATAACGACTTAAGATATGTGCCAATAGTAGTTTTTGCAGGAAGTGCCGTCTTAAAACAAATTGTTTCAAATGTTCCAGTAATTTATGATTACGAAATTACAAATTTTATACGGGAATATCCAGTTGAAAGATGTATTTCCTTTGAAGAAGTTCAACAGATTGCTTCTATTTTACAAACTGCAAATATTGAAGATAAGGAAATCAGAAAAAACCATGTAGGTAATATTTATCGAACAGTTGTTGAACGACAAGTAAAGATGGAAAATTTAATTTGTCCAAGATGTAATGGCGAATTAAAATTAAGAAATGGTAAGAATGGTAAATTCTACGGTTGTTCAAATTATCCAAGATGTAGATTTACTATGCTTTATTAGAAATAATCACATAACAAAGCTTCAAAGCGGATGTCGCGGTCAAGCCGCGCCACCGTTTAAGCAATTGTTATGTGGATTGCCCACTGGGAAACAAGAATTAGGAAAAAAATGGCGAGTACAAAAGAATATTATGATTATGTTTTAGACCAGCTTTCTTTGCTTGATGGTATTTCATCTAGAAAAATGATGGGTGAATATATTTTATATTATAAAGGTAAAATATTCGGCGGAATCTATGATGATAGATTCTTGATAAAGAAAACTGAGTCCTCGATGGATTTACTGAAAAATGGAATAGAAGAAATTCCGTACGAAGGAGCAAAGCCAATGCTTCTGGTAGATGAGATAGATAATAAAGAATTCCTAAAAAATATAGTTGAGAAAATTTATCCTGAATTGCCAGCAAAAAAATAAAATTGTTAGAACGGCAGGTCAAGCCTGCCTTTTTTTAACTCTTTTTGAAAATGTTGACAAAATCAAAATAAGTAGTATATTTATATTATGAAGTTCAAAGTAACAAAGTTGGAAGCCGTTGAAAATGAAATAAAAGCATTGGAACCAGCTCAGCAAGAATTACTGAATTCGGAATATGCAAAAATCGAAAATGAAGGAATTGAATTTGTTCGTGTAAAACCGATTCAGAAGAAAATCTTTGAAATAAAAAGTAATGAACTTAGATCATTATTTAAATATAAAGAAGGTCAAATTATTGTGGTTGGAGTAGTCTTTGTGAAAAAAACACAGAAAAAAAGTAAAGCTTGCAGAAACAAGATTGAAAGAGGTGTAGTTATGGAATATGTATTTGTA
>CAMGTC010000300.1 GCA_946061765.1 uncultured Treponema sp. | reverse complement strand
TTGGTCGTTCAAAAGAATATGAAATTGTAGTAGATACAGTTGCTCCAGAAATTGAATTACAACAGCCAACCGATAAAATCTTTGGCGAAGGTGCTAAAAACTTCTTCAAAGTTACCCAGGAAGGTTCTGTTGAAGATTTATGGACTGCACATTTTAAAAATGCTGACGGAGATATTGTAAAAACTTACACTTGGGTAAATGCAGCTCCAGAAAGTTTTAAATGGTACGGTACAAACGAAGATGGCGCTCAGCTTGCCGACGGTGTTTATACTTACGAAATTACATCAACAGATAAAGCTGGTAACGTTGCACCACAGTCTGTTATTACAAATATTATCTATTCTGCAGAAAAACCAGCTACAAACATCTATATCAATGGTTCTCGTTATTTCTCTCCAAATACAGAAAGTAAATTACAGAATATTGTGTTCGATGTAACAATTCCTGTACCAGATGCAAAAACTGGAAATGAATTACTTGAATGGGCAGTTCAGATTAAAGATAAAACTGGAAAAGTTGTTCGTTCATATAATCAGGATAATATGGGAAAAATCCCACCTGCAACAATCACATTTGATGGTTTAGATGACAATAAGGCTTTACTTGCTGACGGTGAATATAAAGCAGGTCTTACTGCAAGATATTCTAACGGATATGTTCCTGCAGAAATCTTCTCTCCTGCAATTGTACTTGATAGAACTTCACCAAAAACTCTTATTTCAGCTTCTGAAAGTGTATTTGGTGGCGGTACAAAAGATACTGTAAAATTCACAATCACAAGAAATCCTGATTCTGGTTCTCCAGTTCCTTTTTGGCTTGGAAAAATCCAGACAAAAGATGGTCTTGTTGTAAGAACTTATGATTTTGGTGAATTCCCACCAGAAAATGTAGTTTGGAATGGTGTAACCGATAAGGGGGAAATTGCTCAGAACGGTAATTATATTTTTGTAATTGAAGCTCAGGATTTGGCAGGAAATATTGGGGGTGGAGTTCTTGATTCTACTGTTACTTTTGATACTACAGAAGCAAGTCTCTTACTTACAGTTTCTGATACAGCCTTTTCTCCTAATGGAAATGGTGTAAAAGATACAATTTCATTTACTCCAATTACAGAAACAAAAGATGTTAAATCATTTGAATTTTCAATTAAAGATTCTAACAATCAGGTTGTATACACAGCTCCTTCTTCAACAAAACTTCCTGTTAAGTTTGTTTGGGACGGAAAAAATGATGAAAAACTTCCTGCTCCTGACGGATTCTACTCTGCTACTTTACATGTAGTTGCTACAAACTATTCAGAAATTACTGTTTCAACTCAGAACTTTGAATTAGACACTGTAGAACCTTCATTAGTTGCAGAATGTTCATGGAATTACTTCTCACCAGATGGAGACGGAAATCAGGATAATCTTCCTGTTATAATTACAAATTCTACTTCAGAAAAAATTTGGACAGCTGAAGTTAGAGATTCAAAAGACAAGACAGTTAAGAAGATTACCTGGAACAATGTTAAAGATAAAATTGTTTGGGATGGTTCTGATGAATCTGGAAATACAGCAGCTGATGGAAAATACAATATTATAATCTACTCAACAGATGATGCTGGTAACTCAGTTTCTAGAGAATTAAAGGGAATTACTCTTGATACCCGCGAAACTAAAGCTTATATCACAGCTGAATACGAAGGTATTTCTCCAAATAAAGACGGATATCTTGATGCTCAAAACTTTGAAATTAGAGCTACTTTGACAGAAGGTATAAAGAGCTGGAACTTTGATGTTCGCCGCGAAGATGGAACTCCAGTTTACTCATTATCTGACGAAGGTAAAAATCCATTACCTGCTAAGATTGTTTGGAATGGCTTAGACAAAGATGGTAAAGGATTTGAAGGAACTTTCACAGGTACTTTGAATATTGACTACCTCAAGGGTAATAAAGTAAGTGCTGTATCTTCTCCATTTATTTGTACAGCTACAGTTCCAAATTTAAATGTTCAAACAAGAACTGCTAATTCTGGAGATTGGTTCTCTCCTGATAATGATGGTATTGATGATGAATTGTATATCAAGTTAACAGGTACAACAAAAGCTAAGATTAAGAACTGGTCATTTGTAATTAAAGATGTTCGTGGTCGTGATTTCTGGAGAACAAGTGGTAAGTCTCAGATTACCGAAAGAATTGTCTGGGATGGTTTGAGTAATGTACAGAAGAGTGCTAATGGAAAGGCTGAACGTGTACAGTCTGCTATGGATTATCCATACGAATTTACTGTAACAGACAGTCTTGGAATGACTAACACATATAAGGGTACAATTCAGGTTGACGTTCTTGTAATTCGCGAAGGTAATGTATTAAAGATGGCAGTTCCTTCTATCATCTTTGAATCTGATTCAGATAACTTCCAGGTTGCTAAGAAAGATAAGTTGACTGATGAACAGATTTCTAAGAACACAGTTACTTTGGATCGTATTGCTCAAATTTTGAAGAAATTTAAAGACTATAAAGTAACTATTGTTGGTCATGCTAACAGAACAACAAATGATCCTGCAGAAGAAACAGAATCATTAAAACCACTTTCTAAGAAACGTGCTGATGCAATCAGAAACTACCTTGTAAAGAAGGGTGTAAATGCAAACAGCGTTTCAACAGATGGTATGGGTGGAACTCAGCCAGTTGCAGATCCTTTTGATAAGGATAATAACTGGAAGAACCGTCGTGTAGAATTTATTCTTGAGAAATAACTTTCTGCATTAAAACATCGTGAGCTGTTACAGGTAAATCTGCTAGCAGCTGACAATTAAAACAAATACCAAAACAGGAGATTTTACAGTTTGTAGAATCTCCTGTTTTTTTTATGATTTTTTCTAAAAATAAATCGTAAAAACCTTTGCCACGACCAAGTCTTTTTCCATCTTTTGTAAATGCTCTGCCTGGTACTAAAACAAGAATACTTTGATTTTTGACTTTTGATTCCAAGATTACTTTTTCAACTTGGAATTTTTCCAAAAATAAATCTGGTTCTTTTATTCCAAATGAACCAGTATGATAGTTTTTTTGATTAAAAGCATAAAAATCCATAAGATTTGAATTAGGAACTATTCTTGGAATATAAACTTTTTTGTCCTGTAAAAGTGCCTGCTTATTTACAGTTTTTAGGTTTACTTCATCAGGTAGAGCCATATATGATAAGATAATTGTAGCCTCTGTAAATTCCACGGAATTAATTATTTTGTGGCAAATAGTTTCTGCCCATTGGGCAAAATTACATATGTTATTTTCTAGAATTGTTTTGATTTTTTTTCTAATG
>CAMGTC010000299.1 GCA_946061765.1 uncultured Treponema sp. | reverse complement strand
AAAAAAAAGAAATCGTGAATCTTAAAATAAATGAATTGGTAACAGAAACGAAAATGGAGAAAAGTTCTGGACAACCTGAAAATAAAGAGATTGAAAATAATCAAGAGAATAGTGAAAGTAACAAAGATATGGAAATTAAAAAAGAGAATTTTATCATACAGACTTCTGCTTTTTCAGGTTGCAAAAATCTGCATACAGTTGTATTTCCAAAATGTTCTAAGTTGACAATAGAAAAATCGGCTTTTGCAAATTGTTCATCATTACGAACGGTTGTTGCATTTGTCGATGAAATTTCTTTTACAGAAAATCCATTTGAAGAATGTCCAAAAGAATTAATTTTCGTTTGTAGTAAAGATTCTGAAATAGAACGTTTTGCCCGAGAAAACGGTTATGGGATAATTTATGCATGATGAATTGTTAGATAAAGCTTTAAAACTGAAGGGATATGGTTCTGATAAGTCTTTAACATGCAAAGATAAGGGCTTACTGGAAAAAGAAAAGAAAGTTGATAAAAATCTTACGGTAAAACCAAAGGTAATTACTTGCTTAAATGAGTACATTGATTTTATTGGCAGTTTAGATTTTTCCTACAAAAATCCTGTGTTTTATAGAGGCCAAGGAAATGCAAATTTCCCAATTAATCCTAGTTCTTTGCGTAATAATCCGAAAAATGAAAATTTAATGATTGAATCTTTTTATAGGCGGTTTTCAAGTGAAATTGACTCTTGTTCAACTGATATGGCACGCCTTGTTTTGATGCAGCATTTTGGTTTGGGAACAAGAGCATTGGATATTTCAGAGAGTCCTTTGGCTGCTTTGTATTTTGCTTGTTCTCCAATGAAAAAGTTTTGTCAAAATCGTGAAGAAGAAATGTCAAATTGGGGAGAAATTGTGCTTTTTAGAAATCCAGAAAAGGATAAACCGGAGAATCAGAAGCCAATTCACAGCAATACTGTAAGTATTCTTTCGAGCACTGCGTTTATGGAAGAACAATTTAGTTTGTGGAAGCTAGGAATGGAGTGGAAAAAAGATAATAACTACATGAGAGAAGAAAAATATATAAATCTAAAAGATATTATTCGCAGTTCCGTAATTGTTCGAGTTCCGCAAGATAACCAAAGAATAAAAAATCAGCAGGGAGCATTTATTCTTGTTAATGCAAATGAAGTTTATGCTTTGAGTGAGAATAAAAAATATGCAGAGAAATTGACAGATTATATCTTAAATACAGATTACACAACATTTGATGATTTGATGAATGATAAGATATGGCAAAATAGATTTTCAAAAGGGGATACTTGGGAGTTAGAATTTAAAAAGATAAAACCATATTCTGGGGAGAATCACAATCAAATATTTGATATAGATCCTTTTGATTTGCGAAAGCTCTACTATAGAGATGATAATGATATCCAACAGGTTGTTTTGGTTCCGCCTGGTGAAATTAAGAAAAATATTATAAAAGAGTTAAGAAAATTTAATATCACAGAGGATTTTATATATCCAGATATGGATAATGTGGCACATGAAATTATGGAGAATATTAATAAGGAATAACTCATGTCCCCACAAACCCAATTCATGACATTCTTCATAAGTCCATTCTCAGAACCAAGTTCCAGTGCCGAACTAAATAACTTCTAAAAGTCTCATCGAATTATCAATGTTGAAAAACGGCTAATAGACGGTGAACGTGGTACTGGATGGGTGTTTCTTGTAGAATATACAGAAAGCGAAGATGGCAAATCCGCTCATACAATGAGTTCAAAAGTAGACTGGCGGGATGTACTAAATCCAAGTCAGTTTGCTGTTTATGACTTGTTGCGTAAAACGAGAAAAGAAATTGGTGATAAGACTAAAATTCCGCTATATGAGATTAAGTAATGAACAGCTTGCCTTAATGGCCCAGAATCCACCAAAAACAAAAGAAGATTTCCTTAAGATAAAAGGTGTTAATGAGCAAAAACCGCTATAACTGCGGTGGCAACTTTAACAACAACGACAACAACTGCAAGGTGGACAACAGGAACAACAACAACGCTAATAACCGGAACAACAACATTGGCTTGCGTATTGTTTGTAACGCCGACTAAAGTCGGCTAGTTCTGTAAGGAAATTATATAACACCTTCCGCATTCGCGGAAGTGCGAATCCCCTTCTTACAGCTCTGCAATAAACGTAATTCGTCAATTTTGCAGAAAAGGCAAGGGAACTCATAAGGCAGTTGAATATGTTTCAAACCAAGCAATGAAGTGTGGGTATTTTTTGAAACTTGATGTAAGATGTAATAGTTTTTGATAACTCAAAAAAACAAATTATTTGAGATTTATAAAACACTTAATGACTATTAAAAACGGAATTATTGCTTACATTTAAGCAACCTGTTAGGTTCAATTTCGAGTTTTTTAATTTTAAACAGTGGCAAGGATTGTAAGGGCTGGCGTAGCCAGTTCCGAAGCGTAGCGAAGGAATGAAGCGATAGCGGAACCCTGAAAAGCCTGTTTTTTGCGAAGCAAAAAGCCACCCAAAGAAGAAAAAATTTAAAACTCGACATTTGTCCTGTTATTAATAAATGCGTAAACGGAATTCATTTTTTAGGTTCTTTGATAAGAAGAAATTCAATTTCAATATTGTCAAGAAACTAGAAGCGTAAGTTAATAAAAATTGCACAATTGGACAAGTATTACAGCGAAGAAAGAGAATCTGATGCATATAACAGATACAGCAGTATGTTTGCCTGTTTAGCGATGTGTCAAGAATTATCTAAAAAAAATAGAGTTTTATCTTTTTATTTCTCAAAACGTGCCATGCTAAAGGCTTTGTGCACTTCTGCGTACATGTCAAACCCCTTCTATTCAATCACCCATTCAGTAAGCTGCTTTTGTTCACTTGAATAATTCACGCCTACTTTTACAATTTTTCGTCCGTCGTTTTTGTAGGCGATTGGATAATTTTGGCTGTTTATTTGTTCCAGGGCTTCTTTAGCTGAGCCGTCCATTTTGAACTCAAAAATGTAGATTGCATCTTTCTGCCACACAACTGCATCGCTTCTGCCTTTTCCGTTTTGAACTTCACACAGAACAAACTCGCCCATCAGTTTAAAAATGAGCCATACAAAGGCCTGACAGTTGAGTTCATATTGCTTCTGGTTTGTCTGTTTTGGGGCAGCGGCGAAAATGTTGTTGATGCGCTCCATAAACTCGTTTACGCGACCTGCACGAAGGTCACGGATAAAGTTTAAAACTTCGATGTTGTCTGATTTTTCTGTGTAGCCGGCGTAAAGCGGAAGAAGCCGCTCATAAAGTCCGAATTTTACTTCTTCGTTTGGAACTCCAAGGA
>CAMGTC010000298.1 GCA_946061765.1 uncultured Treponema sp. | reverse complement strand
CCCTTTTGAAGTTATGTCCAAATTAAATAAATCTGATTCTGCAACTTATAAAAAATCACCTTTTATTTACAAATTACTTTCAATGATAATTATTTGTCTTATAGTTTTTTGCAGTCTTTTACTTGGACTATACATAATGGGAAATTTTCAAGTTTTTCAGGATAAAAGTCAGACTATAATCTTAAAAGTTCTATCTTTCACAGGGATTTTTACAGCCTTACTTTTAATTCCACTCTTACTTGAAAATATAATCATGCTGATTACAGAAAAGAAAAAATTAATGTACCTAGTCAGAATAATCTTTGTAATACTGGCAATTATTTTTTGCATTATCTGCGTAGGTCTTTCTGATATAATCATCTATCTTTCGGAGGGATTTTAATGTCTATTTTTACAAAAAAAATCCCAGTTCCTAAATTACTGCAGGAATTCAATAAAGTTTTTGAAGATGCAGGTTTTGAAGCCTATCTGGTTGGCGGAGCTGTAAGAGATATATTTTTAAAGAAAAAGGCAAATGACTGGGATGTTGCAACAAACGCTAAGCCCCAGGAAGTGATGAAACTTTTTAAATTTGTAGTTCCAACTGGAATTGACCACGGTACAGTTACTGTTCATTTTAAAAAAAATGAAATTGAAGTAACTACATTCAGGATAGAAAGTGATTATTCTGACGGAAGACACCCCGATAAAGTTGAATATGCGGGTCACATTGAAGAAGATTTAAGCCGAAGAGATTTTACCATGAATGCAATTGCCGTAAATCTTAAAGACGGTAGAATTGTAGATCCATATGGTGGTAAAAAAGATATAAAAAGAAAAATAATCAGAACTGTTGGAAATCCTCACGAACGATTTATGGAAGACGGACTTAGACCTATCAGAGCCTTAAGATTTGCTTCCAAATTAAATTTTAAAATTGAAAAGAAAACTTATCAGGAAATTTTTAAAAAGGAAATTCAGGATAAAACTAAAAGTATTTCAATTGAACGTTTTAGAGATGAATTTGAAAAAATTCTTGCAAGCGATAAACCTTCCATTGGATTAAAACTTCTTGAGGAAACTGGACTCTTAAATATTTTTATTCCAGAATTTAGCGTTTGCCGTTCTTGTATTCAATCTGATTACAGGGCTTTTCATGAATTTGATGTTTTAGATCATCTTTTTTACGCATGTGACGGAGCTCCAAAAGAAAAATTAAATGTAAGACTTGCTGCTTTATTTCATGACATTGGAAAACCTGCTGCAAAAAAAATCATTAAAAAAGAAGTTTTGGATGGCGATAACAAGTGTGAATCTAAAAAAGAAGTAGAAAATATTACCTTTTATTGCCATGAAATAATTGGTGCAAAAATTACAAAAGACATCATGACTCGCCTTAAATTTTCAAATGAAATGATAAATAATGTAAGTCATCTTGTTGAAGAGCATATGTTTCATTATGAAGAAAACTGGTCAGATGCTGCAGTCAGACGTTTTATGATTAAGGCAAAAGCAGAATGTCTGGAAGATTTATTTGATTTACGACTGGCAGATATGTATGGGATGCACAATCAGTCAGTAGAAATAAAATATAGTAAATCTATTGAACTCCTCTGCCAGCTAAAAGACCGCATTAAAATTGAAAATCAAAAGGGCTCTGCACTATCTTTAAAAAATCTTGCAGTCAACGGGAAAGATTTAATTGCCAGTGGAATACCGGCAGGAAAAGAACTTGGATATATTTTAGGCGAACTTTTAAACTGTGTAATTGAAGATCCTTCCTGTAACCAAAAGGAAAAATTACTGGAAATTGCAATAAATATTCATAAAAAAAGTCAAAATCAATAAAAAAAATGCAGCATTTGAAATTGAAGTAAAAACGTCGAGTTAAGGCACGCGTATGCTTAAAGCCTTGACTTCGCCGTTTTTAGGGTTTGTAATAAACCCTAAATCAAAATCAAAGCTGCATCTTAAAAAATCTGCTTACTTTTACATTAAAGTATTTAGATAACCATATTCATTCTTTCACGAACTTCTGAGAGTGTCTGCTGAGCAATTTCGCGAGCCTTAGCAGCACCTTCAAGTAACACCTTACGAATGTAGTCAGGATTTTTTTTAAGTTCAGCACGTTTTGCACGTAAAGGACGAAGAGTTTCGTTCAAAGCTTCGGTCAAAGTGTTCTTGAGCATTCCTCCACCACCTTCGCCAATTCTTGAAGCAATAGCGGCAGGTTCTTCACCAGTACACAGAGAAATCAGCATTAAAAGATTTGCAACTTCAGGACGATTTACAGGATCATAAGTAATCAATCTTTCCTGATCAGTTTTAGCTTTCTTTATCAATTTTGCTGTTTCATCTTCTGTAGCAGAAAGCATGATTGTATTATTGCGTGATTTTGACATTTTCTGAGAACCATCAAGCCCCATAATCATTGGAGTTTTTGAAAGTAAAACTTCTGGCAATGGGAAAATTGGCTCTTTACCTACATCTGTACAGAATTTTTTATTAAAACGGCTTGCAATTGTACGAGTCATTTCAATATGAGGAAGCTGATCTTTTCCGGCAGGAACAACATTTCCCTTACAGAAAAGAATATCAACTGCCTGGTGTACTGGATAAGTATACATTCCGGCATTTACGTTTGTAAGACCAGCAGACTGAATTTCTTCTTTTACAGTTGGATTACGACTCAGTTCAGCATTTGAAATCAGAGTAAGGAAAGGAATCATAAGCTGATTTGCTTCTGGAATATATGAGTGTGGATAAATAATTACGTCCTGCTTTTCAGGATCAATTCCCGCAGCAAGATAATCTATTACCAGCTCTTTTGTGTTTTGTGCAATTTTATCAAAAGCATCATGGTCAGTTAAAACCTGGTAGTCTGCAATCAAAATCATAGTTGGAACACCAAGATTTGCAAGGCGTACACGATTTTGTAAAGAACCAAAATAATGTCCAATGTGGAGACGGCCTGTTGGACGGTCACCAGATAAAACTCTGTATTTTTTAGGATTTTTGATTAAATCTTCTTCAAGTTTTTTACTGCGTTCTACAGCAGCTTCATAACTTTTATTAATGTCTGTGTACTGAATTTCTTCGCTCATAAATATTACCTTTTTAATAAATTTTTAAAAATTATATCACATGGCAAATATAAAAAAAAGTATGGTTTAAATCAAACAACATAACAGGTTGAAAACTTACTACCAGTCAGAAACTAAACTTCAGCACCGCTACCACCTGCCTGACGGCAGTCAGGGCGTCGCTTGTCGCTACGGTCGGTATGGAAACTATCATTCCGCCCGTAGAGCCATACTGAAGTTTAGTTCTTCCTTCTCGTAAGTTTTCAGCTTGTCATTTTGTTTATACC
>CAMGTC010000297.1 GCA_946061765.1 uncultured Treponema sp. | reverse complement strand
GTTAGCACGAGCTCCGAAGAACTGCATTTCTTTACCTGTCTGTGTAGCAGATACACAACAGCAGATTGAATAATCATCACCCCAGATTGGACGCATAACTTCGTCGTTTTCATACTGGATAGAAGATGTATCAATAGAAATCTGAGCAGCATATCTACGGAAGTTTTCTGGAAGTCTCTTAGAATAAAGAACAGTGATGTTAGGCTCTGGAGAAGGACCCATATTTTCCAATGTATGGAGGAAACGGAAGTCATTCTTTGTTACCATTGAACGTCCATCCTGTCCAAGACCAGCAACTTCAAGAGTAGCCCAAATTGGATCACCAGAGAAGAGCTGATTGTAAGATTCAATACGAGCAAAGCGAACCATACGGAACTTCATAACTAAGTGGTCAACAAGTTCCTGAGCTTTTTCTTCTGTTATGATACCTTTCTTAAGATCACGTTCGATGTAAATATCCAGGAATGTAGCAATACGTCCAACAGACATAGCTGCACCGTTCTGTGTTTTAATAGCAGCAAGGTAACCGAAGTATAACCACTGGAAAGCTTCTTTTGCTGTTGTAGCTGGTTTAGAAATATCATAACCATAAAGAGCAGCCATAGCTTTCATGCCTTTAAGTGCATTAATCTGGTCTGATACTTCTTCGCGGAGACGAATAACTTCTTCTGTCATTGTTCCGTCCCCAATGTTAGCCTTATCGTTTTCCTTTTGCTGGATTAAGTAGTCAATACCATAAAGAGCTACACGGCGGTAGTCACCTACGATACGTCCACGTCCATATGTATCAGGTAAACCTGTTAAGATATGAGCAGAACGTACTGCACGTTGCTCTGGTGTATAAACATCAAATACACCCTGGTTATGAGTTTTATGATATTCTGTAAAAATCTTATGAAGTTCTTGATTTGGTTTGTAACCGTACATTTCACATGACTGTTCAGCCATTTTAATACCACCGTATGGCATAAATGCACGTTTTAAAGGTTTATCAGTCTGAAGACCTACAACCTGTTCAAGTTCTTTTCCTTCAGGACAAATATATGCAGCTGGATGAGCAGTAAGACCAGTTACAACGTCTGTGTCCATATCAAGAACACCAGATCTTTCTTTTCCGTCCAATCCAACTGATTTCTTATTGTGCTCTTCTTTCTGTAATCTCTGGAGTTCATCAAACAACTTTTTTGTAGCTGCTGTTGGTCCAGCCAAGAATGACTTATCACCGTCATATTCTGTATAGTTAGCCTGAATAAAGTCGCGAACGTTTACTTCGCTTGTCCATAAACCGTTAGGATTAAATCCTTCCCATTCTGGTCTTAAAGCCATAATTTTACCTCTTTTCCAAAGGGTACTCACTTTCATTCCCTTCAGATTACTATATTTTGCCGATTTTCTTTTTTGAACCAGCTATGATTTAAAGATAACCATACAGGCACAAAAAAGGTAGGAAAAACTTTCCTAATCGGTATCTTTATTCTATTACATTACAATTCTTTCTTCAAGAATTTATGAACTAGTATACAAGTTAGGGAGAAAATTTAACAAAAATTTCTTACTAGTTCGAATTTCGAATTTTAATTGGTAATGCATAAAATTGATTTTTATAATCGCATTTGCATTATGAAAATACTGCCGGTCAGAAAGCGACTGTCAAAACCGCACAATAATGCGCTACACGCTTTTTGTGGTATAGAAACTATTGAACTGCCGCTTCGCAGCAGCCACAAAAAGAGCCTTTTTGAACCACGCCCCTCTCCTTCGCACCAACATTACGGAAAAGCATTTATAATGCGTTTGCCCTGAAACAACTAGTCCAAATTGTAGACTTTTTCACCTTCAATTATTTCTACATCTTTAAAACCTGCTTCTGCCAGATGCTCTTTAAATCCAAACTGCTGATCTTTTTCGCCATGTACCAGGAAAATCTTTTTGAGACGACTTGTATCCATTTCGTTTAACCATTCAATCATTTCTGAATAATCAGCATGGGCACTAAAGCCATTACAACGCTCAACTTTTGCATTTACCTGATATAAATCACCAAGGATTCTTACTTCCTTTTGACCGTCAAATATTTTTCGACCAAGTGTATTTTCTGCCATGTAACCAACTATCATGATTGTATTTCTGGCATTTGATATTTCGTTGGCCAGGTGATAAAGAACACGGCCAGCTTCGCACATACCATCTGCTGAAATAATAATCATTGGACCTTCTTTTTTATTAAGAGCCTTAGAATCTTCTACACTTGTTGTAAAAGTAAGTGAATTAAATCCAAATGGATTTTTATGATGTTTTAAGAAGGCTTCGTTTACACTATCATCATAACATTCTGGATGAACACGGAAAACTGAAGTTGCATTAGAAGCCATTGGAGAATCAACATAAATTGGAACAACAGGAATCTTTTTTTGATCAGTAAGAAGGTGCAAATAAAATACAAGTTCCTGAGTTCTTTCTATTGCAAAAGAAGGAATAATTATTTTTCCTTTTTTTGCACAAGCTTCTCTTACAATTCTTTCAAGTTCTTTCATAGAACGATCATGATTATCATGAAGTTTATTACCGTAAGTAGATTCTAGAAAAATATAATCAGGAGAAGGAACGTTTATTGCAGGGTTCCTGATAATTGGTTTACATTTACGTCCAATATCTCCTGTAAATAAAACTCTAGTTTCTTTTTCTGGATTTTTAGGATTTGGGTTTATTGTAATATCTGCAAATGCCGAGCCCAGAATATGACCTGCATCATAAAACTCCAGCTGAACATCTGGAGCTATATACATTTTGCGGTTATATGAAAGAGAAACAATCTGATTTGCTGCTGCTACACAATCATTTTCATCAAATAAAGGTTTCCACTGAAATTTTTCTCCTTTTTTAGAAGCCTGTTTTGCAAGATATTCAGCATCATGAGCCTGAATACGAGCAGAATCCATCATTACCAGATTTGCTATATCCCGAGTTGCCGGAGTTGCGTAAATATTTCCGTTATAACCTTTTTTTGTAAGAATTGGTAAAAGTCCACAATGATCTAAATGGCCATGAGTAAGTATTACAGACTCAAGATTTTCTATATCAAAATCAAAATTACGATTTTTTTCGTCCGACTCCTTTCTTTTTCCCTGAAATGCACCACAATCTATCATAAATTTACGGCCATCCACATCAAGAACATGTTTAGAACCTGTAACTTCCTGAGCCGCACCTAAAGAATATACTTTTATAGACATATAAACCTCCACAAAGCTGCTAATGCTAATCTTTTCTAATAAAATTATAAAACGTATTTGCCCATAAAACAAACTTATATAAACTAACATTTTGTTAATTTTTCGAATTTCGAATTTTAATTGGTAATGCATAAAATTGATTTTTATAATCGCATTTGCATTATGAAAA
>CAMGTC010000296.1 GCA_946061765.1 uncultured Treponema sp. | reverse complement strand
CATGTGAGCTTCAGTGTAACCTTCATTTTCATCACCAATGTAAATTACACCAACTTTAAATTTTGGTGCAGACTCTTTCTTAGAACAGCCTGTAAAAACTGCTCCAACCAATGCAGCTAATGCTACTGCTGCAATTAACGATTTTTTCATATCGTCCTCCAGAAAAAAATAAAAAAAAAGACGCCTAAAAAAATGCATTAAAGTATACAATTTTTTAAACGTCTTCGTTTTCCATATTTATCTATATCATTTTTAGAGGATTTATTCAATTACTCTAAAATTAATAAAGTATTTATGAAATAAAATTAATTAAACATATATAGAAGAAATTAAGCATTTTAAGCTGCAACCTGAATTCCATAATCATCAAGTAATTTTGCAAAATGCTCTTTAGCCTCTGCTTCACGAACTCTTAGAGTTTCATGACACACATTGAATTTTTTTGCAAGAGAGCGGAAAGAAATAACTTTTCCATCTTCAGAAATATATCTTTCGCCAAGGATTTCTCTTTCCTCTGGTAAAAGTTTATCCCAGGCAGATTTAATTCCCTGACATTCACTTTCTTTTACAATTTCATAATCAGCTTCAAAAGAGGCTGGAGCTTTTGCAACTTTTAAATCAATAAAAGAAGAATCTGAATCTTTATCGCCAACTTTCATATCCAAACTGATTGGATTATAAAGAGAAAGTTCATTACACTTTCTTCTATATGTTTTAAGTCTATAACCGGTAATTTCAGCAAGCTCTTCATCACTTGGAGCCCTGCTATTTTCGCTGCTAAATTCTGCTCGTATCTTATTAACTTTATTAATAAAATTAAAATCTTCGTTAGACATACAATTATTATTTCCCATAATCATTGCGTGTTTTACATTCTGCCACACAAAAGATGAAAGATATGGACAAATTGAAGGGTCAAATTTATTAATCATTTCAAGAAAGGCAATTACACCTTCGTGAACTAATTCTTCTTTTGTAGCTGTTTTGATGTTAATAGTATAAGCAATGTTGTAAAGAATACCCATATTGGCATTAAGAATAGCATTTCTAGCCTTAATGTCACCAGCTTTGGATTTATTTAGTAAATCCATAAATTCTTCTTTAGTAGAAAAGCCGTTGAAACTTTTTCCTGAATTACCTGCCTTAGCAGCCAAAGTTACAGAAGAATTAATTGTTGACATACGCACCTTCCTATAATAAAATTAATATATTATTCAACATCAAAAAAAATTACATTGATGCATAAATATATAGTTTCCTACGTTATGGCGAAACTACCAAATCTTTTGTATTTTTAATAATCTTGCATTATAATTATCTCATGCTAGAAGGAAATCCTCAGATTTTAGAAGAAATTGAAAGTTACAAATCTGAAATCGAAGAAAAAGAAAAAGAATTTATTCAGCCTGTCACAGTTTGTTATGAAATTCTAAAATCTCTTAATGAAGATTTTGCCCTGCCCAGCGAAAAACATTCAGAAGAGTGGAATAAAACCTTCAACACCTTTTATCTGCTTTCGGCCCAAATTGCAGAAAGTCTTTGGCCTAAAAAAACGGTTAAATATATAAAAGACTCTGAAAACCAGCTTTTCTCCGAAAGTGATTTTAACTCTACAAATTATCCCCTTCCCCGCTACGAAGATGTAATCAGAGATTCTATAAAAAATTACACTGGATTTTATATCTCCAAAAAAGATAAAAACAAAATACCAAAAGAAATAACATTCTGGAAATTTTACCGTTACCTTCTGCTCCAAAAAGTAAGTTCAAACTACGCTGATATTCAGATTGAAAAGCATTTTAATTTAAACAGCAAACAGAAAGCTAAGTTCAAAAGTATCTGTTTCTTCTTCCACAGCACAAACATAGAAGACATCTTTTCTGATCAGGCAAAAGCACTTTTAATAAAAGAAAAAATATTTAACTCCCAGGAGCAGCTAAATTCTTTTTACAGACTGCTAAAAAACCGGGACTCTCGTTCATCCAGCTACATTGAAGAATTAGATTTTAATAAGAGCGATATCTTCAATCATTCTCAAAAAGAAGAAAATATTGAAGATTATTTAGATTTAATTGAAAAAGCCTTTATTCAAAAAATGAATTTAAAAAAACAAGCTGATGAAGAGCAGGAAAATAAAATAATCAGAACAAAAGAATATTTGAGTCTATACGTAATTGAAAAATTTTTGAGCGAAAATCCCAATCTTTCTTATGACCAGGTGGATGCTTTTATAAAAGGCAGAAAGTTTTATAGTGCCTATGTAGCAAAAATCTATAAAGAAAGAGAAAAACAAATTCAAAAAGTTATCTGTGAATTAAAGCAATCTAATGAAAAATCACTATATAAACAATTACGAGAAATAAAAAAAGCTCCTTTAACTTATAAAGAAATTTCTCTAAAAAATCATAAACCATACAATTATGTAAGCCGTGAGTTATCTTCTTTCTTAGACTATCTTAAAAACTTTACTGTAGAAAAAAAAGATAAAACACTTTTAAATATCGAAGACCTAAAAGAAGAATTAAATTTTTACAATAATTTTTTTACATCTAAGATGAAAAAGAAAAATCAAAAAATAATAGAACAGGAAAAGAAAATTGCTTTTGAAAAAGACATTGCAACTTATGTTTTACTCCAAAAAATCACAAAAGAATACAAGGAAATTAAAATTGAAGATTTAGAGAAAATAATTAAGGATTATGATTTTGCAAGCCAGGAAATTATTCAATCTTTTAAACAAGTAAAACCTTTAACCTTAAAAGAAATCTCATTAAAAAACGGCAGAAATGAAAAATATGCCAGCAAAAGAAGTTTTTCTTACAAGAATCTATTAAATTAAATACGTCGAGTCAAGGCACGCGTACGCTTAAAGCCTTGACTTCGCCGTTTTTAGGGTTTGTAATAAACCCTAAATCAAAACAACTAATTGTTAAAAAACAAGACCTCCAACAATACATGTCAGAGGTCTTGTCGTTCGGCTTTCACCGAACATCGGAGAGAGTTTATCAGCTTATTTACAAGCTAATTTAAGTATAGCCTTTATGCAGAATAAGGTCAATTTTTTTTGCCGAATTTTATTATCATTTTTTTATAAGAATTTTTTTATTTTTCTAAGAGATTTATTAAACTACTTGTAAAATTAAATAAAAGTTTATTCATAAAAATACTTCACAAGAGAAAGAGTGTGTTAAAATATTAAAAGGCAGGTGTTTTTATGGAATGCAATTCTAGTCTTTATCACTACACAGATTTTAATGCAATGCGTGGAATAATTATCAAGGGTGAAATATGGTTATGGAATTTACGAAGAATGAACGACAGCCAGGAAATGCAGTATTTTATCAAAGAATTAAAAATCGCAGTAAAAAATCAAATTAATGCCGGCGATTATTCCAAGATGGAAAAAATTTTTGCTGAAAACTTAA
>CAMGTC010000295.1 GCA_946061765.1 uncultured Treponema sp. | reverse complement strand
AACTTTTGCGAAGAAACTATAAGGTTTATGTTGGAAAAAAAGGCGATTTAGAAATTGACTTTATTGCAGAAAAACAAGGAA
The DNA here is from genome assembly GCA_946061765.1 of uncultured Treponema sp. GTDB lineage: Bacteria > Spirochaetota > Spirochaetia > Treponematales > Treponemataceae > Treponema_D. The sequence goes on along the minus strand of CAMGTC010000295.1, from coordinate 3,357 downwards.
AAAAAATCTATATACAAGTTGCATATCTTTTGGCAAATGACGAAACCATAAAACGAGAATTTTCTGTTTTTAATTCGGTAAAAGATAGTTATCCAAAATACGTTGTTTCTATGGATGACCTTGATTTTTCACAAAATGGAATAATTCACAAAAATATAAAAGAATTTTTGCTTATGGAGTTTTAGAAAACTGAAAATGGAGATTTGAAAGGGTGAAAAATAAAAGAAAAAAATTAATGAAAATAAAAGACACAAGACCTTTTGCTCAGAAACATCCAAAGTGGAATACTTTTTTTTGGATTTATGTTGCTTATTGCTTTGATGGCAGGAGGATATTTTTTATTACGATTCCTAGGAAGAAAATTAATAGATTTTATAAATCTATTAATCACTGCTTCTTCAAAATTAGATGCGGTAATAATTGTTGCCTTAATTACAGCTGCGGTAACGATTATTTCTGGAATTATATCAAAGATAATTGATTTTAAACAAAATAGGAGAGAATATCTTTCTCAAAAACGCGAAGAGCCGTATGCTGAATTTATTAATGTATATTACAAAATGCAGGAAAAAGCTTCAAAAAATGAAGAATACACATCAGAAGAAATGTTTACCGATATACAAAAATTTCAAAAAAAATTAATGTTATGGGGGTCTAATAGAGTTGTAAAAGCATGGATAGATTATAGGACAAATGTTTCTCCTGATGGTTCAAATGCTCTTTTTTATATGAAAAATATTCTGTATGCCATAAGAAAAGATATGGGATATAAAAATTTAGGTAAAGGAAAATTACTGTCTATGTCTATAAATGACTTTATTTCACATAGATAATAAAACAAGGAAATATTATGGAATACGAATTAGGTGAATTATTACCTTATGAACAGCCTACTGAATATATTGTAGAATCTACAGATTATGATAACTCCTACAAAACACCAGTTCTTACTGCAGGGAAATCATTTATAATTGAATATACAAATGAAACAAAAGGAATATATACAAAACTTCCAGTTATCATTTTTGATGATTTCACAATATCTTCTCAATATGTAGATTTTCCTTTTAAAGTAAAATCTACAGCAATGAAAATTCTTTCAGTAAATTCAGAAATAGCAGATTTAAAATATTTATTTTATAAAATGCAGACAATACAGTTTGATTCAGCAAATCATAAACGTTACTGGATTTCTGAATATTCAAAAATAAAACTAGATTTGCCAACACTCGCCGAACAAAAGCGCATCGTAAACCGCATAGAAACAATGTTCGCAAAACTGGATGAGGCAAAAGAAAAAGCCCAAAACGTAGTCGACAGCTTCGAAACCCGAAAAGCAGCAATATTGCACAAAGCCTTCAACGGACAATTAAAAATTGATAATGAAGAATTAACAATTGAAAATTGGGAAGATACTACGATTGGAGAATGTTGCAGATTAGGTTCTGGTGGAACTCCGTCAAAAAGTCATCCCGAGTATTATGAAAATGGTGATATTCCATGGTTGAAAACTGATGAAATTGATTGGAACGACATTTATGATGTTGAAGAAAGAATTACAAATGAAGGTGTAGAAAACAGTTCTGCAAAAATATTTCCAGCTGAATCTGTCGTTGTTGCCATGTATGGAATGGGCGTAACTCGTGGAAAAGCTGCAATACTAAAAATTCCGACAGCAACAAATCAGGCTGTTTGCGTCCTTCAACCAAACGAAAAGTTAAATAATCGATTCTTATTCTATTATTTTATGTGTAATTATTGGCAGATTCGTGAACAATCAGTAGGTGGTAATCAATTAAATTTGAGCGGAAAAATTATCGACAGTTTTCCTATAAAACTGCCCCCTCTCAATTATCAACTGTCAATTGTCAATTTCCTCGACACCGTGCTAGAAAAAGAATCCCGTGCCAAAGAAGCCGCAAAAACCGTCCTAGACCAAATCGCCCTGCTAAAAAAATCGATTTTGGCTAGAGCGTTTAGAGGGGAGTTGTAAGATATGAAAAGAAAGAAACTTCCAGCACAAACACTAAAATATCTTTTAGCAAGATCTGGAGGATTTTGTGAAAATCCAGATTGTAATAAGGATTTATTTGTGTTTTTTACAAAAAAAACATTTGTTGATATAGAGCAAGCTGCTCATATAATACCTGTGGGTGATAAGGGGCCTCGAAGTAATGAAAAAATTGAGGGAGACATTGATTCTCCGGATAATATATTGCTTCTATGCCCAAACTGTCATTCTTTTATTGATAAAGCACCATTAGAATATACTAGAGATAGATTGCTATTATGGAAAACAGAACATGAAAATAAGGTAAAAACACTTTTTTCTAGTAAATATATTTGCAAGAATCGAAAAGAGTTTGTTTCGAAGATATCAGAATTTAATTCAAATAATAGCTATTATTATCAGACTTATGGCCCAACAAAAGAAAGAGAATCTATTTCTATAGATGATAGGAAAGATTCATGGGATGACTATGTAATGTCAAATATAATTCCAAATAATCGAGAAATATTGCAATTACTAAAAGTAAATAAAGAATTATTGAAAAATAATGAAGTGGAACTTATTCCATTATATGAAGACCATGTACATTCTTTTGAGATAAATCATCTTACAGACGAAAAAAGAGCAAATGTGCCTCTTTTCCCAAAAGAATTGTTCCAATCATTATTAGGAGAATAAAAAGTATGCCTGATTCAAATCCTAGATATGAAAAAATACCTCGTAAAGAATCTATTGATAAATTTGTAGAAGGAATGAAGCGTCATGATTGTGTTTCTGAAGTTGAAAAAGTATCAGATATTTATTATCGAATTACTAAAACAACGGGAGAAATTTTAAATGTGTTATTAACATATATATATATTGTTTCAGAAGCAAATGTCTATGAGTATCTTAATTCAGAAGAATATAAAGATATAAATGTAATACTAACTATGAGTGTTTGGAATTCTTATACTTTAGATGCAAAAAAAATGGCAAAGGATCGGAAAGTTGCATTATTTACCTATAAAGAATTTTATGGTGCGTTAAACTATGATGGAGATAAATTCCTTAATTATAGAGTTAAGAAAAGGAATCAATAATAAAGAATTATTTAAGTTTTATTTATTTGGTTCTGCGCGATTTTCTGATAGACCGAATGATATTGATATTCTTGTTGTTTACAAAAAAAGCCATTCACTTGAAGGTATAATAGATTTACGAAACAAAATTGAAGATATTGTGTTTTCAATTTATAATATCCATGCGGATGTTATTTTATTATCGGAATGTGAAGCATTATATAATACAGTCAGCCGGAACGTCGTAAACGATAACGTTTGTCAAGCGCCCTTCTTGATTATACG
>CAMGTC010000294.1 GCA_946061765.1 uncultured Treponema sp. | reverse complement strand
AGTGTTTCTCAAGAAAAGAAATTTTTAAAAGAAAATAAATCTGAAAAAAAATTGTATAAAGGGGAAGGTTTAGTAATTGCCATAACTGTTCCTAAAAGTAGAAATCTTAGTAATGAAAAGGATTGGATTCCTTTGTATATGCAGGATTCTCTTACAGGAAATTTTGCACATTATACAAAAATGACAGTACTCGATAGAAGTAATGAAAATCTTATAAAAGCTGAACAGGAACTTTCAGAAACTGGGTTTTACAGTGAAGAAAATTCAATTCAAATTGGGCATATGACAAATGCATCAATGGTTGTAGTCGGTAGTATTCAACAAATAGGTGATTTATATGAAATAAATTTCCGTATAAATGATATTACTACAAATGAAATAAAATCAAGTACAAATGAACGTTATACTTATTCTGATATTGAGAGCGGAAATGCTATAACCACAATTGTTCAGAATTTATTAGACGGCTTAAAAATTCAACTTTCTGAAAAGGAAAAAACTGAACTTTCAAAAGTGAATAAGAGTGAAAATAATTCTATGCAAAATCTTGCAAAAGGCCTTACAGCAGAAAAATCTAAAGATTATATTACTGCAATAGCTGCATATAGTCTTGTAGATGGAAAAGCCAAAACAGAGGCGCAGTCAAATATACACAATTTATTGGCAGGATCTTTTGATTCTGCAAGCATACAGTCACGGGTGGCATATTATAAAGAACAAATTGAAAAATGGAATACGATATTTGTACAACTTACCAAATATATGAATGATAATAGTTCATTTATTATTTATGATTTTTCCAAAGTTACTGATAAAATAAAGTTAGAATTAAATCTTGTAGATTTTACTGTTGAGCCTGGAGTTTCTTGTATTCCTAATAGAATAGCAATGCAAGTTTGTTCAGATGTGATGATAGAATGGAGAAAACTCTCATACAATAAAGATAATGAGATATGGATGAAAAGTGTAAAACTCCCTAATTTGAAGACAACAGGATCTTTATATGGTAATCATTTTTCAGAATCATTAGACATGAGTTATTATTGCCCTGTAATTTTAATTAATGGAGATGGTGATATTATTGGAAGAGATAAAGCAGGAGGATTCTGTCGTACACAAATTTATAGCGATCCCCCTTTGGAAACGTATTTAAAATCTCAAAAAAAGTATTATTCGGATGGACAATTTTGGAAATTCGAATTTAAAAATGTACGACTCAAAGATATTAAAGGAGAGATAACAATAAAAATGCTTCCTGACGAAACAAAAAAAGATATGATATTCTCTATTGATGAATGGAATGAATATATAAATAATACAGAAGTAAAATAATTGAGCTTTAAAAAATTAAAGAGACATTTAAGACTTCTTTTTCTTATTATTGTGGTGAGTATTACCTTAAGTGCATTCTTAAAAAACAGTGACCCTGTTGTGCGTGTGAATATTAGAAGGTCGTCTTAAACTTATAGTTTTAATTCTAGAAGAGATGAACTTTAAGAAATGGCTGCCTGCAACCTTGTGTAAATTAAAAGGACTGACCCCTTTACAATTCAGGAATCAGTCCTTAAAATCAGCCTAGTTAAAGTGTCCAATAATTGGGGTGCACTTATGACTTTGGCCGGAGCTGGCTTTTTTTTGCAAGCCTCTGGAGAATTGATAAATCTACATAGTTATCTATCAGGATGATTTCATTTTCTATACTTGCAAGAATACTTTCGAATTTAGCATAGGTGTCAAATATCTGGCCCTGGAAAAAGATTCTTTGGGGGGCGTTGATTATAGCTCAATATAATTTCTGAATTATTCTGTAAAAAATGACGCATTGAAACAAAGACATTCATTATCTGGTTGCTGACTTTTACAACATATGTCCAGTTTTAGACATGAATTGTGGAAAAGAAAAAAAATAAAATTAACGTGTTCGTCTTGTTTTATACACAAGAAGTTTATAATTGTACATACTAATGAATGTATAATAATTACTTGATACCTTCTTCGAGCAAGATTGAGGACAGAACAATTGATAAAAGATTTAGAAGAATTTTTGAAAAGTAAAAAGGATTAAAATAGAAATCTCACTTAAATGGGTTGTAAAAATTTATAAAACAATAAAAAAGAGCGCCGTCGCAACGCCGCTCTCGTAAGGAACACCAAATAACGTGCCCTTCAATCTACTAATAATATAATGTAGTAAAATCTTTTTGTCAAATTATAAAACTGAAAAAACTTTGTATGCAAAATCATAACTAGATTTAATAAGATCATTACCTGAAAAATAGTCTTTGTGTTTCAGCATTCTTTTTGTAAATAGACTTCTTAATGCTTTTCTATGTTTTGATATAACAGTTTTGGTTGCTATAGTTTTTAAAGCATAAATCGTACTTACAAATTCTAGCATAGCAAGACAGGATAATTTCTTCTGCCTTTGTTTTTTACTAATGGTTTTTATGTTGGATACAAAGATACCAAGCTCTGCTGGGATGAATGTTAAATTTGTCTGTAAGTCAGCAATTAAGCAGTTATTATGAGCACATGCATTTCTTAGATTTTTCAGCATTTTTAAAATAGGAATGCTAATTGGCATTTTGATTTTCATGACCTTATAATAAAATTCGTAAAACTTTATGAAGTCTCCAAAGGTTAGAAATTCAAGTAAGACCCAAACTGGACAATCATTAAATGCGGTAATTTTATATTCATTACGCTTCTTCTGATTATTAAAAATCTGTGTAACAGTAAAATATTTTTTCAAAAGATTTTCAGTAAATGGAGAAGTTGTAGATGCTTCTAGTTTTCCGACAATAAAAGGGTTTGCGTTTAAGAAATTATCAACAATTTTGTAACCATCATCTTTTGGATTTTTTTCAACATCCTGAAGAAGGTGTATTTTCAAATCATGTTCTAAATCAAAACAAATGGAAGATAGTTCCATTCGCAATAATGAATCAATTTCAGACAATTCTTGTAGATATCCAAAATCAAGCCCAATATATTTTCCTTTATTTTGACCATTTAAATATTTCTGATAGTTCTTTCGGTATGATGCAGTTCGAAGATAATTGTTTATGTCAAACAGATATTTTTCAGCATGTTTCTCAGAAAACTTGGAAAAAGAAATTCCTTTTTCGACTTTCATTTTTGTAACGAGTTGTTTTGCTGTCAGTTTAGGTTTATTTTGAATGTTCGACATAGGAAAAGCGTATCATATTTAAACTTAGTTTTCTAGATTTGTAATTGAATTAATTGTGGATAAAATCATATTAAAAAAATGATGATACAATATGGGTTTTAGGGCAGAGCCCTAGGAGAAAGGGGTGTGGTGAAGACGCGACAAAGCTCCACAAGTGGCAAAGCTTACTTTGACACTTGTGGAGCGACTCGAGGCTGACCCCAGGGGGAAGACCGTCCCCCTAATATGTTGTGTCTTCTGTCAAGAATAAAAATCAGATAAGATCATTCGGC
>CAMGTC010000293.1 GCA_946061765.1 uncultured Treponema sp. | reverse complement strand
AACCCTGAAAAGCCTGTTTTTTGCGAAGCAAAAAGCCACCCAAAGAATAAAAAATAAAACTCGACATTTGTCCTATTAATCATTCTAAAGTCCGTTTTTTTTGATTTTATCAGATTAGTATCTAAAAGCTCCTAATTTTGCAGTTAAGTAAAAATTAAAATTCTTGAAATCAAAATCTTCTTGAGGTCTGATTTTATAAGAAGTACCAAAGGCACATTCTGCGTATCCAGATTGTATAGAAAATTCAGCACCTGGAGTAAAACTTTGATTGATGTAAAATGGCGATGAGGCAGGATCATCATTATCGTTACCAATAGAAACTAATGCTTCTACATAGCTTCTTAAATTCATTCCAGATGAACCATAGGTAGGGAAGGTATAAGCTATGCGAGGAACAATTCTTGCTGGATATGAACAATCAAGTTTTTCGCCACCATAACGAACTCTAGAGGCAGTTGGAACAATGTTCTGAGGATATGGTGTATAACGTCCCTTAACTGATAATTCAAAGCTTGAAGAACTGTAAGTTTCATAGAAAGTACTTTCGCCTTCAAATCCGAAGTAAATTTTATTTTCTGTGATATCAAAATAAGAAAGGGCTAATCCAACAAGGTCAAAGCCAAAATAATTTTGTTTAGCTTGTTCACACTGTAAATAAAATTCAAAACCGGCCTGAGGACTTAAGCCGTGAGAGAAAATCTCTGAATCTTTTATAGAAACAACGTCTGCACTTGTGCGATTTAATGAATAATAAGTCGAAGTAATCAAATTCAAAGATACTTGATTTCTGTGCTGACTTCTTTCGATAATTGGGAAATTTAAGCCAATTAAGAATGATGTTGTATCAAGGAAAAGAGGAAGTGTTTCATCATCCGAAAACTTAATTTCATGATTTAAACTAAAAAGTAACAGTGATTTTCCAAGAGGGGTAAGTGCTGCAATTTCTGCGTTGAAATTATTAAAATCTGGGAAGTAGAAAAAATCAAGAGCCAATACACCTGTATTCATCTGGAGTTTTGGTGTTGTAGCTATAAAGAAAGCTCCTGGAGCAAAATAAAGATCATTTGTATTTGGGTTTTCCAAAAGATTTACAAATGGAGCATAAAGGAAAGGCTGAGGCCATGGAAAATAAGACTTTTCATTTTGTATTTGAGTAATTACCGGGTTATCCTGAGCTGCACGGTCAATATTTTCTTGACTGCGATGTTTAATATCTTTACCCTTCACAAGTTTTTTACTTTCATTCTGGTTGTCTTCGGAATTTTCTTTTTCGCCACAAATATCTCGGTCCGAAAGAACTGTGTATGGTTTAAAGTCAGGATAGTCATTTTCAAGATGGCCAAATTTTGCAATTTCTCCTGCTGGGCTTGGACCTTCAAAGTTTGGAACATTACCCCATTCACTTGCGGGTTTCATTTTTATTACAGAACCAGAAGATGATTCAGAAGTGTAATAAATACCTCTGTCTGTTTTATAGGCCCAGGTTGCTCCAATTGGATCTGAAAGTACAGGTGTAATAGAGTTATCATCTTCAATCTGGAAGATTTCAAGACGTCCTCTATAGTTACATGTAAATGTTAATTTTCCGTCCTGATTCCAGTTTGGGTAAGCAGGGTCGTAAATCTTTTCTTCATTATTTGCAAGGATTTTATAATCTGCAGGATTATTTACATCAAGTACAGCAATTCTTGCTCTTTCATTATCAACAAGCATAAAGGCAACTTTTGTTCCGTCTGCATTTACTTTTGGTTCAATAAAATCAAATTCAGTACTCTGTAAAAGGTCTTTTTTCTCGTAAGTTTTTGTATCAACAGTAACAAGTTTCATGTGTAAGCCCTGCTGTTGAGTTGCTACCAGCAAATTTCCATTTCGGCTTACAGAAGGTTGGAAGAGGGAAATCTTTTTTGTAAGTTTTTTAAGACCTTCTTCTTTATTCCATTTGTAAAGGGCAGATTCAATTTCACGACCAGGATTTTTTTCGTTTTTGGAAATGCCGATTGTAGCGTAGATATTACCATCTTTATCTGCAGTAACAGATTCTTCATCCATAAAGCTTGCACTAAAAAGAATTGTTTCTTTGTAAAGGCTTTCTATATCTTCTTCTGGATTTGAATCCTGAATATAATTGAATCCTGTTTTTGCACTTGGATCTAGGGAAACTACAGCTGTATCATAACCACTTTTAGAACGTAAAGCGATTATGCTTCCATCATCATTAATAATGGCTGGTATACAATAATTGGTATTTAAATCTCTTGGGGAAATTATAATTCCTTCTGGAATTTTTCTTTCATTTGCAAATTTTTTGGCCAGGGCAATTCTTACATCTCTATAAATATCTTGTGCAGAAACTCCTGTAACAAAAAGAACGGCATCTTCCCAAGACTGACCGTATTTTCTGTTTCTTTCAATATCGCTCAAAGCTTCTAGCCCAAAGCGATCAGCAATACTGCGTATTATAAGATAACCCATTACATAACTCTGACTGTAAGGTGGCTGAGCTTCAAAACCAATATCGCTGTATGAAATAAATCCATTATCTAAAGTTACGGCTTTATAATTAAGTTCAAAATAAGGGCTCCTTCCACGCCCCCCTTTTGTTAATTCAGTTTCAAGTACAGTTGCTAAACCTTCTATGGCCCATCCATTTACAGAAGAAATATCAATAGATTTTGAAAATGGTCCAAAAAGATACTGATCAATTTTACTTTTGTCTTCAAATTGAATATTTGCAGCGTGAACTAATTCATGGGTAAAAACAAGTTTCTGCCATCCTTCTCTAAAACCAAAAAGTGGCATAGTAAAAGGATTTGAAAACATTATAATTTCTGTAGGAGAGAAAAAAGTCAAAGCATTTTGAATATTTGTTCTACCTACAACATATACATTTGTTTTATCTGCTGGAAATCCATAAACTTTTCCAATATTGTTCCAGGCCTGGTCGGCAATAGAAACATAACTTTCTACAACTTCTCTTTGTGCATCTTCATATACAAATTTAAAGTGTTCAGTTTCTGTTTTTTTCCAGCCTTTGAATTTCTTCTGGTAGTCTTGTGCAAGAAGGCAAGTAAGGCTGAAAGTAAAAAATATAAGGATTGTAAAAAGTCTTTTCATAAAAAGATTCTCCTTTCTTAATCGGTTTTTGTTAGCTTAGAAAGTTTGCTAACAACCCTTAATTTTATTGAAAAACCATTAGACAGTAAATTAATTATGCGACCTGTATTAATTTTTTGGGATTTAGTATCATTTATTTTATGAATAGTGGTTTGAATTTATAGGTTAAATAAGAGATTATATTGTAGTAAAATAAAAAAAACTTTGGAGGTAAAAATGACTGCAACAGAAAAATATCTTGCAATGAATAATGAATTTTGCAGGCTTAGAGATGCAATTTACGAAAGTAATGTTGAAGAAGCTGATGAAGACGAAAAAATTCAGAAGGGAGTAGAGATGGCTTTGGGAATTATTGTTCA
>CAMGTC010000292.1 GCA_946061765.1 uncultured Treponema sp. | reverse complement strand
AGCGACTGTCAAAACCGCTACCGCCTGCCTGACGGCAGTCAGGGCGTTGCTACATTCGCAAGTCGGCAAGGAAACTACCGTTTCAGACTTGCGAATGTTTTTGCCAGCCTCTTTCTTCCTTCACGTATTTTCATAAATCAACCATTTTTTTTGTAAAATCAATTTTATGTTTAATTTTCAAAAAACTCGAATTTCGGGCTAATTAAACAAAAAAAGGAGTGACTTTAAAAATCACTCCCTTATATTTCTTAAGTAAATTAGATTTTATTATTGACCGTAAGTTGCAATGAATACACCTGCGGCAATTGCAGTTCCAATTACACCAGAAACATTAGGTCCCATAGCGTGCATCAAAAGGAAATTTGTTGGATCTTCTGACATACCAACTTTATTTGCAACACGGGCAGCCATAGGAACGGCAGAAACTCCTGCAGAACCAATAAGTGGGTTGATTTTATCTTTAAGGAAAAGATTCATAATCTTAGCCATAATCAAACCACCAGCAGTTGCAATTCCAAAAGCAAGTAAACCAAGAAGAATAATTCCAAGTGAATTTAAGTTCATAATCTTCTCTGGAGTCATCTGAGAACCTACACCAAGGGAAAGAAGAATAGAAACTATATTCATTAATTCATTTTCCATTGTTTTAGAAAGACGTTCTACAACACCGCACTGTTTTACAAAGTTACCAAATGCAAGCATACCAATAAGTGGAGCAGCAGGAGGAAGAAGGAAAGCGGTTACCAGCAAAAGCATCATTGGGAAAAGGATTTTTTCTGCCTTTGATACAGGACGTAACTGCTTCATCTTAATTAATCTTTCTTTTTTTGTTGTAAGAAGCTTCATAATTGGAGGTTGAATCATTGGTACAAGAGCCATGTACGAATAAGCAGCAACCGCAATTACAGCCATCATTTCTGGAGCAAGTTTTGCAGAAACATAAATTGAAGTTGGACCGTCTGCACCACCTATAATGGCAATTGCAGAAGCCTGTTTCATAGTATAATCAATACCTGGAATGTAATTCAAAAGAGCTACACCAAACAAAGTTGCAAAAACACCAAGTTGAGCAGCTCCTCCAAGTAAGGCCATCTTAGGATTAGCAATAAGTGGACCAAAGTCTGTCATTGCTCCAATTCCCATAAAGATAAGCATTGGGAAGAATTCATTTCCTACACCAGCTTTATAGATAATGTGAAGCATTCCGTCCGGGCCAGTTCCCATACCTGCACCTGGAATATTTACAAGAATTGTACCAAATCCAATTGGAATAAGAAGAAGTGGTTCAAAACCTTTTGCAGCACCAAGGTAAACAATCAGGAAGCCAATAAGCATCATTACAAATGATTGCCAGCCTGGAGCTTTTTTATCAGCAAATGGATCTATAGCAGCAGCAGATTCTTTTGCTATTTCTTCAGCCTTTTCTTCGGCAATTTCAGCAGCTGTTTCTGTATGGAAAATCTTATAAATACCGGTATTTTTTCCAATATTTCCAAAGAATTTTTTTATAGAAATTTTTGGAATATTTTCAGATCCTTTTACAATTGTAGTGTGTCCTACAGAAGTTTTATTTCCAGAAGAAGAGTCTGATCTTCCACAACCAGCAAAAGAAAGAACTAAGGCTATCAGACAAACAATAGAACAGGTTCTGAAAACTTTATATTTATCATCTTTTTTGTTTAATTCTGTTTCCATAAATACTCTCACAAAATTACTGAATTTCTGCCAAAGGAGCACCCTGAGCAACCTGAGAACCAGTAGCAGCCAGGAAGTGAACTTTACCTGCAGCTCCAGCTTTAATTTCCAATTCCATCTTCATAGATTCAATAATCATAACTGTTGTATCAGCCTGAACATCAGCACCTTCAGCAACAGAATATCTAAGAAGTGTACCTGCAACAGGTGCATTAACTTTAGCACCAGCTCCAGAAGCAGCATGTGCAGCAGCAGATGCAGAAGCGGAAGAACCTGCAGGACCAAATGATACATCGTAAGAAGTACCATTTACTTTTACATTCATTTTGTCTCCTGCAGGTCCTGTTGTTACATCATATGATTTACCATTGATATTGATTGTATATGAAGCACCTTTATTTTCTCCTGCAGAAACTTCTTTCTTAGCAAATGTAGCAGCAGCATCAACTGGCCCCTTAGAGCGTTCTGCAAAGAATTTTGGAGCAACATTAGGGAACATTGCATAAGTGAGAACATCTTCATCAGAACCGTCACCACCAGCTTTCTTTGCTTCTTCAACCATTTTGTCCCACTCAGGTTCAATAAGATCTGCAGGACGGCATGTAACAACTGCATCCATATGATTCTGTTCAAGAGCTTTCTTAACAAGTTCTGGATCTGCATCTGTAGGAAGTTTTCCAAACTTACCAGTGATAAGGTTACGGAAGTCCTGAGTCATTACTTTGTAAGGCCCCATAAGAACGTTCATAACAGCCTGTGTACCAACAATCTGAGAAGTTGGAGTTACAAGAGGAACGTAACCTGCAGCCTTGTGAACTTTTGGAAGTTCTTCAAGAACAGCGTCCATCTTATCACCTGCATTCTGTTGTTTAAGCTGACTTTCGAGGTTAGAAAGCATTCCGCCTGGAACCTGAGAAAGAAGAATACGAGTATCTGCACCCAGGAAAGCTGATTCAAGTGAAGAATAGTGCTTACGAACTTCACGGAAGTAAGCTGCAATTTCAAGAAGAAGTTTTGTATCAAGGCCAGTATCCATATCTGTACCTTTGAGCATTTCTACTACAGTTTCTGTTGGGGAATGTGAAGTTCCCATAGACATAGAAGAAATTGCTGTATCGAGCCAGTCTGCACCAGCTTCAGCAGCCTTCAAAAGGGTTGCAACTGAAAGACCAGTTGTGGCGTGTGAGTGGATTTCGATAGGAAGATCTACCTTTGCCTTAATTTTCTGAACAAGGTCAAAAGCTTCGTATGGTTTTAAAAGACCAGACATATCTTTAATACAGATAGAATCTGCACCAAAGTCTGCATAAGTCTTAGCAAGTTCTGCATATTTTTCGTTTGTGTGGAATGGAGTTACGGCATAAGAAATAGCCATCTGAACATCAACTCCAGATTTTTTAGCTGCCTTTGTAGCACATTCCATATTACGTGGGTCATTACAAGCATCAAAAATACGGAAACACCCGATACCATTTTTTGCAGCTGTAGCAACGAATTTTTCTACTACATCATCAGCATAGTGCTTGTAACCAAGAAGGTTTTGGGCACGAAGAAGCATCATGATTTTATTATTTGGAAGGGCGGCATGAAGTTTGCGGAGACGTTCCCAAGGATCTTCATTAAGGAAGCGGATACATGAGTCATAAGTTGCTCCACCCCATCCTTCAATATATTTATAACCAACTTTATCAAGTTTGTCGCAGATTGGCAGCATATCAGCTGTAGTCATACGTGTAGCGTGAAGACTCTGATGAGCATCACGGATTGCAAGTTCAGTAATTCCAACTTTTGCCATT
>CAMGTC010000291.1 GCA_946061765.1 uncultured Treponema sp. | reverse complement strand
AAGACTCTGATGAGCATCACGGATTGCAAGTTCAGTAATTCCAACTTTTGCCATTTTTTACCCCTTTATTTACAAATTCAATGTCTTATCATGAATTGCAGCAGCAATTGCGGCAACTACAGCTCCATCATCTTTTGGCGCTGCCGAAGCAGTCGGAGCCTGAGCAGGCTCTTCTTTATCAAGTTTTAGTGCATGAACTATAATTTTTAATAATTTCATGCAGACTATCAAAATGATAATGAAACCAAAAACAACACTCATTCCGAGCAAAGTAAGAAGTCCACTTTGTCCCAGCATTTCAACTATTGTCATAGGTATTCCCTCACTATTTCCTTATCTCAGATTAAAAAATCCGAACCTTTGTCAGCCTAGAGTATATTCAAGATATTTTCTTTTTTCAATATTTCGATATTAGGAATAAACCCTTATATATTTATCAAAAAGAGTGTAATATTTAATAACAATGAACTACTTAAACATTATTTTTATAAGCATATTATCAGTTGATGTCATTCTAAATTTAATTTTTTCCATACTTCAATTAAGAAGAAATCAAGATAAAAAAATCGGCATAGCAGCCAGAATAACAACACTTTTTGAAATACCATTAACTTGCGCACTTTCAATTACTTTTTTAATTAATTTCTATCCAGACTCATTACACATAATAAAAATGATTACTTTTTCTTATGTTTTTGCTCTGGCCTGCAATATAGCTTCAATTTTTAAATCTTCATATATAACAATCATCACTGAAATTTTCTGGCTACTTTCTAACCTTTTCTGGGCTCTTCTATTCTCAAATATTTTCAGATTGCACCATATTCCTTACTACACCCTGCTTTTACCAGCTGTAATCTTTATAATTTCATATTTATTTGCCTTTTTTATGATAAAAAGTCAGAAAAAATCCTTTTATTTTAATTTATCTCTGGTAATTCTAGTTACAACTTTATTAATCTACACTACAGGCTTAAATCTGTTTTACTATAAAGATGTTGCTTCTATAATCATGTTAATTAACAGTATCATCCTTCATTTCTTTACAATTATCATCATAAAAATACGAAATGAAAGTTCAAAATTAAAATGGGTAATAATCAATAACTATGGATTTTTGTTAATTCAAATTCTCTTTACTCTGGCCAGTATACTTATGCTGGTTAAGTTTTAAAATACGCAGAGGCTTTGTCCGCTCAGAATCATTGCCTTAACATGCCGTTTTTAAGCTTGGGAATAATCAATACGTCCGGTCAAGGGACACTTTGTTCAAGCCCTTGACTCGTCCATTTTTAGGATTTGTAATAAACCCTAAAAAAAAAACTGCATTTTATTTGAGAAAAATGCAGTTTTCTTCAATATAAACATTAGTTATATTACAATAATTTTAAAATAAATCACTCCAACCATAGAGTTTACCCTTGCTAAGTTCACCATTCTTTAATTTATTTGCAAGAACCTCTAGAGATTTTACAGCACCTTCAGCAAAACCTTCGCGACTGCGGGCTGTATGAGTAAGTTCAATTGTATCAGCTGTTCCATCAAAGAAAACTTTGTGAGTTCCAGGAATATTCCCACAACGGGTTGAACTTACATGTAGTTGATTTGCTTTTGGTCTTTCGTGAAAGGCATCTGTTACAATTTCTGTTTTATTTTTATTACCAAGCATAACTCTTCTGGCAATTTCTAATGCAGTTCCAGATGGACTATCTGCCTTTTGATTATGATGAGCTTCCCAAGTTGCAACATCGTACTGTGGATACTCAGACATGATTTTTGCAGCCTCTTCTACTATTTTGTAAAACATATTTACACCAATAGAAAAGTTTCCTGCAGTCATTAAAGTTCCACCAACTTCTTTAGCATAAGCAGCAATTTCTTCGTGTTTATCATTCCAACCGGTAGTTCCAACAACTAAAGGAAGTCCCAATGGGAGTAATGCTTTTATGTTTTCAATAACTGCTGTAGGGTGTGTAAATTCAATTATTCCTTCTGCACCAGATGATTTTACAGCACGTGCAAGAGCTTCACTATCTCCTGCAGCAATTTTTACACCTGCATCTTCTGCAAAAGTATCTATTGTAACTACAACTTCATGCCCTGCTCTTTTTGCACAATTTTCAATCATATGGCCCATCTTTCCATAACCAACTAAAGCAATTTTCATAAGGATTTTAACCTCCATTTACATTTTTTTATAAAAATTAACTAAAATATGCACTGTGCAAAATCTGCACGGTACGATTTGCTTCATCTTCATCAACAATCATACTGATATTAACCTTACTTGCACCTTGAGAAATCATCTGTACATTAATTCCTTCGTCGGCAAGAGCTTCAAAACCACTGGCCAGAATTGCAGAAGAATGAGCTACATCACAAATAACAGTAACAATTGCCTTTCCAGTTCTAACTGTTACATCACTTGCTTCCTTTAAATCTTTAATAAGGCCCGATAAATCAGCTTTTGTATTTACTGTTAAAGAAACAGAAACTTCCGAAGTTGCGATTACATCAATACTGATATTCCATTTTAAGAAATTATTAAAAATATGAGCAAGGAAACCTGCGGCTCCCAGCATGCGCGAACTTACAATATCAATCAAGGTAATATTTTTTACTGTTGTTATTGCACAAACTGGAGGAACTTTTACAGTATGCTTTTCTACAATCAAAGTACCTGGGCTTGAAATGTTGTAGGAATTTTTTACACGGACTGGAGTTCCTGATTTACGTACAGGAAGCATTGAACGTGGATGTAAAACCTGAGAACCAAACATAGCAAGTTCCTGAGCCTCTTCGTAAGTTACTTCTGGAACTGGTTTTGCTTCTTTTACAAGTCTTGGATCTGTTGTTAAAATGCCATCAACATCTTTCCAGGTCTGAACTTCATCAACTTTAAGAGCGGCACCAATCATTGTGGCTGTTAAATCTGAACCACCACGGCCCAAAGTTGTGATAGTTCCTTTTTTATCTTTTGCAATAAAACCTGTAACAATTGGTATACGTGAATCTGAACCGTCTTTATATGATGATAAAGCTGCAGGAATTGTCTGCCATACTTCATCTAATAATTCTGCGGCCATATAATTACTGTCACTTACAAATCCTATATCCCAAGAATCATAGAATTTAGCAGGAATATTTTTTGACTGAAGATAAGCAGACATCATACGAACTGACATTCTTTCGCCAAAAGAAACTAGATAATCTCTGGAACGTTTACTAACTTCTTTTAACATAGAAATTCCTGTCAAAAGCTGTTTAAGTTCATCGAGTAAATCTCGAATTGTATCTATATTAATATTTAATTCAGCAGCAGTTTCTTCATGAAGTTTAGCAACGCCTTCTACATCAACAACCCCTTCCAGGGCCTTATCAGCAGCTTCAAGAAGGTGATCTGTTGTATCTCCCATTGCAGATAAAACTACAATTGGACAATCTTTTTTGTATGCTTCAATAATTGAGGCAACATGTTTAATTCTTTCTGCATTAG
>CAMGTC010000290.1 GCA_946061765.1 uncultured Treponema sp. | reverse complement strand
GGAAGTAAAAGTAATTTTTTGCAGGCCTCAAGCATGTGTTCACAAGTACGACCAGTTAATTGCCATACAAGTTTTTCTGGAACAGGAGAAGGATCAATATAATATTTTTCAAAAGGGCCATTTGTTAAAAGAGTCCCGGCATTTATCATTTCTGTATAATATTCATCACAAGCACCAAATTCTTCTACAAGAAATCTAAAAGCTGGAGTTGAAATAGTAGCCATTGGCCCGCAAATAAGTTTCATAAAAAGGATTATAATGATTTACCAGCTTTTTGCCGATAATTAAATGAAGAATGATATTTTTTTTGGAGAAATAAATGATATTTAATCGAAACAAATATAAAGCTTTCGCCAGAAAACAGTTAAAAAACCGATGGACAGTTCCTGCATTTATTAGTTTAACTATTTTTTTGGTATTCTCTTTATTTTTAATTCCAAACTTTGTTACAATGTTTAAGAATCATTATGGAGCACAATTATTAGACGGTAATTTTGTAAATTTCATTGAATTCTTAAATCTGTTTAGAGGAGCTACACATTTTAATACGCCGCCACTTGTGTTGCTGGCTCAATTACTGGCTTTTGCTATTTTTGAAGTAGCCTCTTTAACAATTTATCTTAAAATGTCACGTTCTCCAGAAGAAGTACATTATTCTGACTTTATTGCAGGACTTCAAAACTGGGGAAAAGCAATCATTGCCTGTCTCTTACAAGTATTCTGGATTTTTTTATGGTCACTTTTATTTATTCTTCCAGGATTTGTAAAACTTATAGCTTATTCCCAGACATATTTCATCATCACAGAATATGAAGAGATTTCAGTAAAAAAAGCATTAAAAATAAGTTCGATAATTACAAGAGGTCATAAAATGGATCTTTTTCTTACTTTCTTAAGTTTTATCGGATGGTACATTTTAGGAGCAGCAACATGTGGAATTGCAATGATTTGGATAAGACCATATGCACACATGACATTTATTAACGCTTATCACGCAATGATGAAAGATGCATTAGAAATAGGAACAATCAGACCGGAGGATTTACAATAATGAAAAAGGATTTTAAAACAGGACTCATAGTTTTATTCGTTTTGATATTAATAATTTGTGGAGTTACAGTTACTAGTTTTTATATGCCAAATAACATTAATATCACAAGTTCTTCTATATATAAAGTTGATTATACAAAAAACTATAAAGGACAATATGTAGGATTAGTTTATCTTACTGGAACAATTGAAGAAAAAAACAATGAATATAATCAAGATTGGATTTTAAACACTATATCAAAACTTAAAGACGACAAGAAAAATGTTGGTATGGTACTTTACATTGATTCTCCTGGAGGTTCTGTATACCAGGCTGATCAGGTTTATTTTGCACTCAAAGAATATAAAGCCAGTGGAAAAGCTCTTGAAGTTTATATGGGACCTTTAGCAGCTTCTGGTGGATATTATATTGCCTGTGCAGCTGATGAAATATGGGCAAACAGAAATACATTAACTGGTTCAATTGGTGTAATTGCAGGACAGTCTTTTGATATGACAGAATTTTTAAAGAATCTTGGAATTAAATCAGAAACAATTCATGCTGGAAAAAATAAAAACATGATGAATTATAATGAAGAATTTACTGATGAACAGAGACAAATAATGCAATCAATTGCAGATGAATGTTATGAACAGTTCTGTAAGATTATTGCAGAAGAAAGAGGACTTACAATTGAAAAAGTTCATGAACTTGCTGATGGTCGAATCTACTCTGCAAATCAGGCATTTTCAAATGGATTAATTGACAACATTGGAACTTTAGATAAGGCTGTTGATAACTTAACTACAAAACTTGAAAAACCGGGAATTAAAGTTACAAACTATTCCTATGAATCTAAAGAGTCTTTTATTTCTACCTTAATGGGAATTATAAATTCTTCTAATACAAAGGCAAAAGGAATTTTACCAGAAGAGATTTTACAAGATATTGAAAATTCTGATTTGTACCCGGCCTATCTCTACAAATAATTAAATTTTAATTTTATAAGGAACTTTCCCCCAAAAAAAGGATTTTCTGAGTAATTTTTTATTCAGAAAATCCTTTTTTATTCAGGGAGTAATACAACCACTGAAAACGAGCGAGTCAAGGCTTTAAGCGAAGCGTACCTTGCCGGTCGTATTGTTTTTGAATTAAATAAAGAGCGGCTTTTTTTCCATTTACAAGAGTATGATATGATTTAATAAGATTAAAATCGCTTCGAATTTTTAACAATTCTTCTAATTCTTCTTTTCGGGCTGATAAAAGTACTATTTTTCCATCATCTTTTAATTTTCTGTAAAAAGAATCAAAAGTTTTGTTATAGAAATCTTTTATATCTCCTATATCTTCATAAAATCCCCAGGGAGGATCGGTAATAACTAAATCAAGGGATTTATCTTTAATATTCTTGAGTTCAAAAGCGTTCTGTACAGAAATTTCAATATCATCTCTTTCTTTAAGATTTTTTTTATCGCAAAGATTTTTTATTTTTTCTTCATCAATATCAGAAACAAACAATTTTTGAAATTTAAACTTTTTTGCCAATTGTAAAGGAATTGAACCATAACCGGCAAAAGGTTCAGCAATAATTGAATCTGGGGAAAAATCTGTCATAAGGCACATAAAATAAGCAATTTCGGGTCTTAATTCTCCCTTATTCAGATTTTTTTCTGTAAATTCTCTTTTGGAAATTAACTGACCGCAAAAGGCAAAATCCTGACTTCGAATTGAATACCAGATTTCAGTAGTAGGATTTACCCGGTCTATACTAAGTTTAGAATTATTTAATACAGCCTCTTCGGCCCTACGGGCAATATTTTTATCAACCCTGGCAAATTGATTTTCTTTAGAAAACCTAACCCTAAAAGTTCCCTTATTTATCAAAAAATATTTTTTTTCCTTCTGAATATTTCCAACCATCATTGGAAAATTTAAGTCCTTCCCTTTCCAGCTTTTAAGAAGAAAAAAAGTGTTGTTAAAATAGACAATTTTACTTAAGTCTCTTGAATTTCCTGCAAACTGATAATGTATAAGGCCGTCAAAGAGGTTTAAGATTTTTACAGAAGGTATTCTTTTAGGAAAATCTTCTTTTACCAGTTCAGAAAAACCACTTGTAAAGGTTGAAATAAATTCTGCCATAAGAAAAATATACAGTTTTTATTGATATGAAACAATCAAATACCCAGGCAAACGCATTATAAACGCTTTTCCGTAATGTTGGCGCGAAGGAACGGGGCGTGGTTCAAAAAGGCTCTTTTTGTGGCTGCTGCGAAGCGGCAGTTCAATAGTTTCTATACCACAAAAAGCGTGTAGCGCATTATTGCGCGGTTTTGAATCACGCAACCGTGACTGGGAGCCAAAAAATCAGATATTTGTTTATAATGCGTTTGCCCTACAAATACCCAGGGCTTTCGGATTATAAACACTTTTCCGTAATGTTGGCGCGAAGGAACGGGGCGTGGTTCAAAAAGGCTCTTTTT
>CAMGTC010000289.1 GCA_946061765.1 uncultured Treponema sp. | reverse complement strand
CGTTTTGTAAATCCTCAGTTGTTGAAACAACTTGCGGTTTACAAAATTACGGAAGATTTTCTTATATCTGCTCGCTCAAACAAATCTATTTTTTCAAATAATTATACAAAAACAAAAAAAGCCGCTCTTGATTGGGTAAATTATTCACACAATCAGGGCGGCCCTTTAATCCAACTGCAAACCTTTCAAGGCGATATTACAGTTGGCGAATAGTTTATTATTTTACAGCTTTAATAGTTACAGGTCCTGAAACATCTTCCAAAGAAATATTAACGCACAAATAAACTCCACCTGCTGGATTCTGTGTTAATTCAAAAACTTTAGGACTAATTTCAAAAGTCTGTCCAGCCTTAATACTTGATATTATTATTGCACCATAATCATTATCAGTAAGCTCTTTCCACCAGTTTGCAGCCTCAGTATTATCAACTAAACGACAATAAAGGTTTTTAATATCTAAATCAGATTGACCCTTCCATTTAATACAAACCTTATCACCCTTTTTAGGAAGTTTACCTTTAAATTGCGATGTTACATCAATAATTGCCTGATAATTTGTAACTTTAGATCTGTCTTGACCATTTTCTGTCCATGCATAGTTACGATCAATTTTAAGTAAATCTGCAATTTTCTGAACTTCAATAATTGTGCTACCTTCTATATCTGTAACATCACCAGATTTTTCAACTCTTTCAAATTTTAAAGTTGCAGTTTTACCATCTGATGCATTTTGAATGTTAGCACCATAATTAAAAACCAAAGTTAAACCATTTTCTACATTAGCTTTCATCTTCAAATCTTTTGTAATAACTACAGGTTTTCCCGCTTTTACATTTTTAATTTCACTCCAATCTGTAAGATCAGACCAGTTACCATTATCTGTATTAACAAATCCAAAATTCAAGACTGGAATATCAATATCAGAAACAAATTTTCCTCGAATTTTAATTGTATCTCCAGCCTGAGGTTTATTATCTTTTACAAATCCTAACTGTAGAGCAACATTTGACTGGAAGTTTTTACCCCACTTGTTATAAGTCAAATACCAAGAATAAGTATAATCAACAGGGTCAACAATATAAGTTCTTGGATGAGGAAGTTTTTTAGCAGGAGCAGTAGTTGAAGTTTTTGCTGGAGTTGTAGTAGTAGCTGGCTTAGCAGGAGCAGTAGTTGTAGCCTTTGGAGCAACTACATTAGACTTTTCAGGAGCCTTTTTAGTATTTCCGCCATCAACAATTTTTGCAGCATCAATACTTCCGCTAACTTTTTTAACATTTTCATTTACAAGAACAGCACCAGTAGAAGCAATACTTAAACGAACACTATCAATGTAAACATCAAAACTAGAAGGTTTAACAGTATCCTGAATTACCTTGTATCTGATTTCGCCAGCCAAATCTTTCTTTTTACGTGCATCTTCTACAGTTTTATATTCAGTTTTAACATCAGCATCATTTGCAACATATTTTCCATTGTAAATATAAGAAACATTTTTATCCAAAGATTTAACACTTAAAGGCCAGTTTTTTGGCTTTGCTTCAGCATCAAAATCACCCATAAAAGTCTGAATCGAAGCACCTTTCAAAACAAAAGTTGTATTTTTCAAGTCTGTCAAAATCTGCTGTTTCTGAGCTTCAACAGCTTTAATCTGCTGATCATATTTTGGAGTTGCAGCCGATTTTACAGCAGAAATTTCACCATCACGTTTTTTAACAATAGCATTTACTTTTGCCTTTATTTTATCATCATATTCTGCAGTACTTTCCCAAGGCTCTTTTTCAATCTGATAAACAGCCTGAATTTCAGCAGCATATTTCGTCATAATAGCACCGCTACCATTATCAACAGCAGAGTTTTTATTTGCTTCCAAAGCACTAATTTTTCTATCACAACGAGCAATAGCTTCAAGGAAGTCTGAAAGATTTACCAATTCCATTTTATCACCAAGTAATTTTGTTACAGTAGAAGAAGATTGAATTGTGTAAGACTGATAATAAAGAATTTCAGCAGTTTCGACATTTGTTGCCTGAATAGAAAGCTGATACATTCCACCAAGCTGGTCAAAAGTTCCATAAACCAAATACTGAGCACCAAGTTTATATCCAATTTCTACCATAGAAGAATCGCTAACAGCACCCGAATACTGATAATCCTGTTCAGCATCTACAAGAGCCATTTTTTTAGGATCTCGTTCTAAAACTTTCTGAAGTCCAGCATTGGAAATGCCTTTAATCATCTGACTTGCAATATAATTTGAAAGTTCCTCTGTGTCAGAGAAGAATTGTACAACTGCAACATTTGCTTTTACAGGCAACGCATTACTAATATCTCTTGCAGAACCAGAAAGTGCCACATTTAAATCCGTTGCAACCTGAGCAAAAAGTCCTGTTGATAAAAACAACAAACTTGATAAAATTAAAAATAATTTTTTCATCATTTTTTCCTTGTATATAAACTTATTTTAATTTCGCATTAAATTCTTCCATAAAGGAAGATTCAAGTTCAGTCTGAATACTCTGGAAAGCACGCTTGTAAGCCATACTTTCTGATTTATGACCTTTTTTAGGCATATTTCGTGAATAAGAGAAGAAATCTTTTCCGTCATGAGTTTTCAAAGTTACAGCAAAACCGGCATAGATAAAGATTCCAGCATCATTTTTTTCAACATCCGAAGTTACTTTTGCATCAATTGTAAGATAGCCATTTTCATCACTAACCTCATAACCAGCATCTTCCAAAATATCACCAAGAGCCTGTTTTAACATATTTTCGTAATCATTTTTTACAGAAATCTTAAAGACAAGATGGGTTTTACAAAATTCCAAAGCTACATTTACTCTTTTTACCAAGTCATCAACATCAGTAAAATAATCATCAGGAACATTTTTTATAAGACGTGCCATTCGAGCTTCTTCTGCGGTTAAATCAATAATTGGTTTAGCAATCTCTGCAGCACGAATTCCATAAACCGGATTATTCCAATCTTCAGCCACAGTCATCAATGCTTTCAGAACATCAACATTATTACGAATTCTCTGATCATAAACTTTAAAAACATCATCTCGATTGATATAAGCAAGAATAATTGTTCTATCATCGTAAATAGGAGTTGTAAACTGAACTCCAAAAAAATCTGCTGTAGATGTAATTGTGGTAGATTTTTTTAATGACTTATTACCTGTAACCAGTTTATTATTCGCAACAGAAGCTTCATTGTAATTTTCAATAGCCTTTATTACGACAGTTGTAGAAGTCTGAAAATAAAGAGAAATATTTTCTAAAGCGTTTTCTATAGCCTTTTCTTCATTTTCACCCCGACCTTCTGCAGTTATCCAGTCTTTATGAGGATAAACCGACTGCCTATCCAAATACCAATCTGCTTTTTGAGCAAACCCCTGGACTGCAAAAAACAACACCCAAATTAAAAGAACATATTTTTTCATGGTCAGAAGTATAATTAGATTATACTGTAAAATCAATCATACGCATTTGCAGGGCAAACGCATTATAAACAAAATCCGATTTTTTGGCTCCCAGTCACGGTTGCGTGATTCAAAACCGCGCAATA
>CAMGTC010000288.1 GCA_946061765.1 uncultured Treponema sp. | reverse complement strand
ATAATGACAAGATGTGGCAGAGTGCTCAGACAGCGAGTATGCGAGTTTATCCGAATGAAACCGTGAAGTAAAACTGGAAAATCCTTGAAACGCGTTAGGGATTGTAGGGGCAGCCCGATAGGACTGTTGCGGAACGAAGTGGAGCAATGGAGCCGAAAGGCGGAACCCCGCAAAGCCCGGCGGCAGCTCTGACTGCCGTCAGGCAGGCGAAGCTGCCGCAACGCCCAGATATAGAACATTAGATTCCAGACAAGTGGTTTAAGGAGGTAGGGCGAATGGAAAACGAAATAATTCTTTATACTGATGAAAATGGCAAAACAAATGTTTCTGTGCGCTTTGCAGATGAAGATGTTTGGGTAACTGCTGTTCAATTAGCAGAAATATATAATACCTCAAGACAAAATATTGGGCAGCATCTTGAGAATATCTATAAAGATAATGAGTTACCTAGGGAAGCAACTATAAAGAAATTCTTTATAGTTCAAAAAGAAGGAAGCCGTGAAGTAAAACGCGAAATAGACCATTACA
Organism: uncultured Treponema sp.; assembly: GCA_946061765.1. GTDB lineage: Bacteria > Spirochaetota > Spirochaetia > Treponematales > Treponemataceae > Treponema_D. The sequence goes on along the minus strand of CAMGTC010000288.1, from coordinate 3,078 downwards.
ACCTCGATGTAATTATCGCAATTGGCTATCGTGTTCAATCTGATGTGGCAGTTCGTTTCCGTCGCTGGGCAACGCAGAGACTTCATGAATATATTCAGAAAGGCTTTACCATGGACGACGAGCGGCTAAAGCAGGGGCGAAACCGATATTTTAAGGAACTTTTGCAAAGAATCCGTGATATCCGCTCAAGTGAAAGGAATTTTTACCAGCAGGTTACGGATATTTATGCAACCGCAACGGATTATGATCCTCGTTCAAAAATGACGTTGAATTTTTTTGCGACAGTCCAGAATAAATTGCATTATGCTGTTCATGAGCATACAGCGGCAGAATTGATTTATGAACGTGTAGACAGTGAAAAGCCTTTTGTTGGAATGACGAATTTTAAAGGCGATTATGTTACAAAAGATGATGTAAAAATTGCTAAAAACTATCTTTCAGAGCTTGAGTTGAAAAGATTAAATCTGCTTGTTTCTGAATTCTTGGATTTTGCTGAATTTCAGGCATTGGAAGAGAAACCAATGAAAATGCAGGATTGGATTACAGCATTAGATAATCAGATTGTTGCTCATCAGCGGAAAATTCTTGAAGGCAAAGGTTCAATTTCTCACGAACAAGCAATGCAGAAAGCAGAAAAAGAATACGATTTATTCCGCCAGAAAGAGCTTGCAAATCTAAAAAGTGACTTTGACTTGTTTTTGCAGGATGTAAGAAAAATAGAAACGCCCAGAAAAACTAAACAGAAATCACCTTTCGGCTATCTTACTTTACTATGATGGCTGTATCACAAGGCAATCATACCAATTAGCAGCTGTTCATATTGTTTATCACGTTCTCACAAAGGGTGGCAAAAATATCGCCTCTGTGGGGGTACTGGAAAAATTACAACTAAAATTACAACTTTTGACACCTTGTTTTTATAAATTTTCAGGTAGATAATTATGTTCGAAGGCAAGCCGGCAGCCTGCATACTTTCATAGGAGGATTGTATGATTATTGAGTTTTTATTAACATGTCTGGTTTTGTTTATCAGTTCTATCTTTGGAACTCTGGTAAGTGGAGGAGCAGTTTTTGATTCATTGTTTTTTATATCAAATTTAATTTTGTTCGTTTTGCTGCTTGTTATTCTTGGAGTGTTTATTTTTATTTCTGGCTATGGAAAGTCATTTATAAAAATCTTCACTTCAAAAAAAAGTTTTAATAAACTTGAATTGAAAACATTGAAGGATATTGAAAAATCAATTGTATATGCTTCTAAAGTTGCAGCTTATGAAGCTATCTTTTTTGTCTGTATTGGAACAGTTTATTATTATGTAAACTGGATTAATACTCAGACTTTGGGCTTTCAACTTTCTCTTATGATTTTATCATTAAGATTTATTTGCACTATTGAAATTATACTTTTTTCAATGAAAGCAAAAGTCAAAAAACAGATTATTGAATTCATGGCAGAAGCAGAATCAAACAATGAAACTAGTAAAAAAACAGTAAAAGATGTGATTTTAAATCTGCTGAAAATTGTGATAGTTTTCGCAGTCCTTTTTGGCCTAGTTGTATTTGTAATTATGAACTACACTAAAAATGAAAGTGAAATCTATTTTGGAAATATCTCAACCTGGCTGGATTTGCCTTCATTAATTTTTGTAATTGTTCCGGCTCTGCTGCTTTTGTTATGTAATGGTTTATGGAAAGATTTTTTCTCAGGAATTAAATCCGTATTAAAAGGTGAAAGAAAAAATATTTCTGAAAAATCTAGATTTGCCAATGCAGTTTCTGTTGTGCGCTATATAGTATTATTTTCAAGTCTTATAGCAGTAATGCTTGGTTATTATGCGGTGTTAACTTATCTTGATAATAAAGAGGTGCTTGGACCAAATATGATGGTTGCAACCATTCCTTGTTTTTATGCTGTAATCATAAATCTTATTTTGCTGTCTGTAGAGGCAAGGTTAGATCATATTTCTGAATAATTGATTTACTATGGTTATTGAGTTGATATTAGTTTTTGCAGTCACTGTATGTCTGACAGTGATTGCTGAATTAAAAACAAGAACAAAAGAAATTTCTCATATACTTGAATTTGTTTCAAATTACGGAATTTTATCGGGTGCATTTATTTCAATTATTCAATTGCTTATAACAATCTCAAAATATGAACAGTTTATTGTCAGTAAAGTTTTAGTTGAAGAAACTTCTATAATAAAATTTATTTTGATGATTTTTGTAAGCTGCAGACCCTTTCTTATTGGAACAGGAATAAAAGTAATAATTTCTGGAATTAGCTGGATTTTAAGAGAAGATAAAAATGTAGTGGTTCTGGAAAAACAATCCGACCCATATTCAATTCTTTCCCGGCGTGAAAAAGAAGTTGCTCGTCTTGCTGCAAAAGGCTACACAAATGCCCAGATTGCAGAGGAGCTTTACATTTCTACAGAAACAGTAAAACGCCATATGTCGACAATTTTTGAAAAGTTGGGGATTGAATCGCGCAAACAATTAAAAGAAAGTGACAATTAAAATTTGACTGTACGTATAAATTATACTATTATATACGTATAAAGGTGCTCTCATGGACACAAAACTAACTCTAAAATTAAAAGACGACTCTATCTCCCGTGCAAAGAAATATGTTTCTTCTATTGGAACTTCGCTTTCGGCTATTGTTGAAGATTTTTTTGATGGACTTACACTTCAGCAGCAGGAGGGAGAGTTCAAATACAGTCCTCTTGTAAACGAACTTTCGGGGATTATTCAGCTGGACGAAAATTACGATTACAAGGCTGATTATACTTCATATCTGGATCAAAAATATGAATAAGATTTTTGTAGATACAGACGTAATTCTTGACCTGCTTGCACGGCGCCTTCCGCACTTTCATTTTTCGGCAGTTCTTTTTACCTTTGCCGAAATGAAAAAACTTGAACTTTATACAAGTCCGCTGATTTTTGCAAATACTTTTTACATTCTGCGAAAACAGTTAGGAAATGAAGAAGCAAAAAAGGCACTGCGAAAGTTACGGGTTCTTGTTCATATAATAGATTCATCAGAAGCAGTAGTAGACAAAGCCCTCAATTCAG
>CAMGTC010000287.1 GCA_946061765.1 uncultured Treponema sp. | reverse complement strand
ACAGTGGGTAATGTCAATTTTTTGTCAATTTTTTGTGGTGAATAGTTACGAAAAAAGAAAGTTATCCGGAACTGCATCAATATGAGTAAGACAATATTCAGGTTTACATGAATCAATAAATGCTTTTAACCCTAGAACATTTTTCTTAGTCTGTTCATAATCTTGAAAAATAGATTTTTCAGTCCAAAGAGATTCATAAAAATCAATCTTTTCGTAAATGTCAAACTTGTGATTTACTTTTAGTTTAAGATTATGAAAATCACGGAGTTTTTTCATGCAACTCTTCAAATCCCTTTCATCAAGAACATTACAACATCGTGAATTTTCTAGAAAAGCACTTATTTTCATTCCGTTATCAGGATTAATATAATAAAGCTCATCGCATATATTATATCCTTTTATAGTATTATAAACTTCCGCTTCTTCTTTTCTATTAATGAGCTGTTCCGTTCCCTCGCCTGGAATACGCATTATGTAACGCTTATCTTTCACAGTAAAGATGTATGATCGGTTAGTCATACCTTTTTTCAGCGTGTAAATATCTTTTATATCTTCATTACTACAGCAAAATACTTTACATATCACTGAAATAGAGTCATTCTGTAGTTCGGTAGAATAGCAATCCAAATCACGAAGCTGTTCATAAGAATTAATTTCTACAACTTCATTAGATTTTACAACCTTTGCTGCAACTTCTATATCAGTTTTTTCAAAGAGTGCGGTTTCCCAGAACTCATTATCATTTTGTTTATCAGCACAAAGTTCCTTTATCCTTTTTTTTAGAGTTAAAGCATCCTTAGCATTTATATAGGCAATACCTGTCATAGTATTTCCGGATTTCTGATTCTTTGAATAATCAAGAAGTCCTGTTCTTGTAACACGTACAGGGCTGTTTTCATCAATCAGCTCATTAACCATATACCAGCTGTAATGCTCATATTTATCAAAAGGATTTGTCCAACAATACAAATCGCAAGGTACTATATATGTATCTGATATTTTATCACTCACACAGGCAAGGGAGTATAGGTTGTTTTTAATTGCATAGTCTTTGTTATAAACAAGTTTTACATTGTATTTGTCAGTAATATAATCAAAGGCTTCTTTCATAAAGCCCACAACAATTGTAATGTCTGTAATTCCAACTTGATGCAGTTGTTCAATTTGTCTTTCGATTAGAGGCTTATCATCTACAGTCAAAAGAGCTTTTGGCTTATTCTGATTAATAGGCACCATACGAAGCCCATAGCCCGCCGCAAGAATAATTACGTTTTTCGGTCTAGAATTTTCTAAAAATATTTTTGCTTTTTTTGTAAGAACAAGGTTTTCATCAAGAAAACCATCATATCTAAGACTTGTAACTACCTTGTTTACAAGTCCAAGGGACCAATTTAATTTTTCCGCCAATTCACGCTGATTAGATATTATGAGGTTTCTGTCCTGTTCTCTTCTGATTAACATCCGCAGAACAGCAAATTTATTTATGTTCATATAAACTAAAATATATTAATTTCGTGAACAAATCAATACAAATTATCATTCACAAAATCATTTGCGCCGAAACCTCCAGAGAAACCGCATTATGAATAACCCCAAAAATACTTAAGAAATTAATTATTGTACCGAACTGAATGATGTGTTTATTTATGAACAGGGATTACACATTGCAAACTGATCATTACTTAGCAGCGTTCCTATTGCCGTTCGTTTTATTTTGCGTACTGAAATCACATTTATCCCTTTTTTCATAAGTTCATACGATTTTGCAGCTAATTTTATATATGAAAGCACACAGGGACTGTGTGTCGTCATCACAATTTTGTTTTCATCATTAACATTTGCCGATTCCAGCAAAAAAGCCAAATTGTTCATCTGCGATTCTGGAGACACATACAATAGTAACTGCTCTCCCAGATTTTTCTTCCAAAATATAATTTCCTGTGTTTGTTTTATTTACAAGAGCCTTGTAACCAGAAAGTAAAAGATTAAAAATTCTATCACCTTTTTAATTCTCACTTCCCCGCGAATATCTTCTTAAAAGACGAAGCATTAGCGGAAGGTTATTAAGTTCCTCAATGTTCTTTATTACAGAAAGGAGATTTCTTTCCGACGGTATATATATTATCTTAGAACGCTTCTATTAGGACAAATGTCGAGTTTTGAATTTTTATTTTAGGGTGGCTTTTTGCTTCGCAAAAATCAGGCTTTTCAGGGTTACGCTATCGCTTCATTCCTTCGCTCCGCTTCGGAACTGGCTTCGCCAGCCCTTACAATCCTTGCCACGGTTTGTAAATCAAATACTCGATATTGAACCTATTAATTTATTGAAACCTTCATTTCTTCTGCCAAAACAACATTTTTTAAACCAAAAATTACAGGCGTTTCCTGCATATTCCAATTCTGTTTTTCAGTAAAATAATCTTCCAGAATCTGATTTCTGCAAATTTCATAAAAATCCAAAGTTCCAAAAGAGGTTACATCATAATTACATCAAAACTAAAATTAATTTTTCACGGAGCAAAGGAAGGCCACAAAATTGATACCATCAAAAATTATGATAAGGCAAGCTTCTGCGTTTACGATTCAGGCCACCGCAAGGAAGGTGATTGGGCTCTGAATATAAATAGTGTCATCGTCTTTGGAAAAATCCGCCTTGTGACCGACGAAGAGCTGGCCCGCAAAATCTGCACAAAACTGGTCCAGAAATTCACTAATAACCAGGAATATTTTTAAAAAGAATTAAAAAATGTGCTAACCCGTGTTCAATGCCTTGAACTTGAAATTGAACATATGATGGGAAAACTGGTGAATGAATCATAAGCTCTGCATTTTTCCAGGACTATCATTGTCAGGTTAAAAAAAATCTATCTAGCTTAATTTCAGTCTTCTTTTTCATTCAAATATTTCGATTATTTTGTACTTATTTCAGGCTAGTTTACAGCAGTTAAAAAAAAAAGCGGTCCTTTAATAAGAACCGCTCCTTGTTTGCATTACTATTTATTACCAGTTATCAAGCATATCGTCTTCATCATGATTTTCCATGTCATACAAATCTGTAACTGCACGCAAATCATCTAAGTACATGTAATATGTACCGCGAGCCTGCATTGGATTACAATCAACACGGAAACCTACAATTCTAAGACCAGGTTTATCACCATAATATGCACTTGACTGAACAATTCCATGTTCTCCATCTGGACTTGGAGGTACTACACATGTAAGTTTTTTCCATCCGCTGAATCCAAGATTTCCAAGATAAAGTTCAAAGTTACTTCCAAAGTAATCCTGAACTAATACATACATATCATGACTCTGATTTCTACCACAAACCCAAAGAGAAATTGTTTTTACAGTTCCCTCAATTGGTAATGGTCTACCAGGTTTAATTGTAAAAGAATTGATACCACGGCGGAAGAAATCTACTCTTACACCGTAAACCTGTGTATCCTGGTCTTCCTTCCCCTGATCTTCTTCTAATGGTTCTTTCATAGAAGGATTACCTTCAAAAAGTCTTCCATTTATTACACCATAATCTGGGGACATATGAACAACCCAAGAACCTTCACGTTCAAATTTATCAATCGAAACTTCTCTTAAAGAAGCCATAGC
>CAMGTC010000286.1 GCA_946061765.1 uncultured Treponema sp. | reverse complement strand
ACATGTTCATTATCCAAGAATATAAGAGTTGGTAAATTGCCGAATGATCTTTCCTTGCTTTTTTTTCTTGACAGGAGACACAACATATAAGAGATTGTAGCCAGAGCCAGTCGCGAAAGCGATGAGGCTGTCCAATAAGTTTGCATTACGGTGGTTGAGTTTATCGAAACCACCACATTTAGTGTAGCAGTCATTTCGACGAGTGGTTCCTGAGTCCTTCGACAGGCTCAGGAACCACTCGTCGAAGGGCTCAATGAGCGCTACACTCATTACTTTTGGGACAGCCCCAAGGTGAGTCTCGTTCGAAGCAGTGCTTCGAGAGCGGTATTAAAAACAAAAAGAATTTTTAGTTTCCCTTTCTTACATCAAAATTAAAAATTTGAAGTTGTTTTAGCAAAAAAATTAAATTTTGTTGTGGATAAAACTGCAAAAGAAAATGAAACTGCTTCAGTTGGAAAAGGTTTACAATTAACTCCACCTATTGCTAATTATCAAGACATAGAGAATAAAAAGCAATTCGGAATTATGCTATATACTAGGGCTAATTATACTTCTGTTATAGATCCATTAGCTGGCTGGAGAAAAACAATTTATCTGAAAAAAGGTTCAGAAGAATTTACAAAGAAAGAGATTCTTGAAAACTTTACAGACATAGGTTTTGATGGAAAAGATTATTATTTTGAATATATTGAAAAACACACTGGCAAAAAATGGAAAATGTATTCAGGGAGTGACGGTGTATCATTACCACGCTATCAAAATAACAAAAAGCAGATGGAAGATAATCTGTATGGGAGCCTGAAAAAGTTGATGTAAATGTACTTCAGATGAATTATTCATAGTTTTTGATAAAGAAAAATCGTTAAGAACACAAATTGCAAACAATGAACATCAACTAAATAAAATCTCTTCAAGAAAAGAAACTGCATGGGATTCTCTTAGATATGTAATTGAAACCATTCAGCATACTCGTAATACAGGAAAAACTGATAGTGATACTAACTTTTTGTATTCTCCTGTTAGAGATGAAAATGGCATTCATTATGACAGTAGAAAGTATCATGATAATAAAGAATTACCAGGTGATGCAGATGCAAACGGAGCTTTTAATATTGCGCGAAAGGGATTAATTATGGATGCTCATATAAAGCAATGGATAAAAGATGGTAGTAAAGTAAAAGATTTAGATTTATTCGTTTCCGATGAAGAATGGGATTTATGTCTTTTAAACAGAAATCTATGGAATGAAAAACGAAGTTATTTTGCAAGCCGTTCATTAAAGCAAAAAAAAACACACCCTTCCATCACGCCTGCTTGAAAAATGCTGTTTGGGTAGGCGTGAAGTGGGCTGGAGGATTTAGTAACTTTTTCTAGGTTATCTGTGTTTTTTTGCGAAATAAAAGAATAATTCTGATATAATATATTATTGGAGGATTAATATGTCTGATGCCCTTGTATATGTCGAAGAACAGGTTGAAAAATTCTCTTTAGCAGAGCAGATTCATTTGCTTAATTTTCTTGCAAACAGGATTAATTCAAAAACTTCTATACTAAATAAAAATTATTCTGAGGAAGAATCTTTGCAAACTCTTAGAGAATCAAGTCTTTCAACTGTATGGGAGAGTGTAAAAAATGACACGTGGTGATATTTATATGCTTGATTTTGGCATTCCTTTTGGTAGTGAACCGGGAATGTGTCGTCCTGTTGTAATAATTCAATCTGATAAAGAAAATCTGAATGGTCTTAATACAAAAGTTGTAATTCCTCTTACGTCAAATACAATTAATTCAACTTTAAGAGGTAATGTTTTCATTTCAAAAAAAGATTCAGGACTTTCAAAAGATTCAGTTGCATTGGTACATCAGATTATTGTCGTTGATAAAACAAGATTAGAAACCAAGCTTGCAAAACTTCCGAAAGAAATTTTAAAAAAGATTGAGAATGAAATTGATTATGTAACAAAAGAATAGAAGAAAATCAACCTTTTTCAAATCACTTTAGATTTTCAAAAACTTGTAAAACATTGCTTGGCATTTGGAAATAAATTATGACTTTAGAAGATGCATTACAAATACATTCTGGAAATCCCAAATCTGACTTTAAGTATAAGTCTCTTATGACAGAACTTTATACATATTATAAAAAAAATGCACGATATCCTGAAAAAGGTTCTGAATTGCATAAAAAAATTCAATATTCAAGATTAAAAGGGTCTCAATGGCTTTACCCTAATCAAATTTATATTTTATCACTACTTAATCGTATAGAAGATTTTATTAAAACAAATCAGCGTTTTCCATCAATATATGGAACTGAAGGTGAAAAACTGATAGTTCATGGACTTTCGTTTGCTTTTCATAAAATGAATGAACGTACTCAAGTTTTTTTAGAGGTAATGAATAAAATAATTAAGCTTCAAGAAAAATATGGTTATGATGGATCTATATTGGAAAAAGAATGTATTTGTTTTTTAGAAAAAAGGAACTATTCAGTGCTAAGGGAAATAAAATTTAGGAATTTGAAAAATAAAACATATTTACGATTTGATTTAGCTGTTTGTCCTAAGCAACTTTATTTTCAAAAACCAAACTTTCTTTCTGTTGAAGAAGTCATAAAAAATAAAATTTTATTAATTGAAACTGACGGAATTCAACACTTTAAACCTGTTGACTTTTCAGGAAAAAAATCTCACGAAGAGACTCAATCCCTATTTGAAGATTTGAGAAAAAAAGATCTCATAAAAAATGAATTTTGTGAGAGAAATAATATTCCGCTCTTAAGAATTAAATACAGTCAACTTAGTAAAATTGAAAAAGTATTGGAAGATTTTCTAAATACTCCAATGCGTTATCTGAATATTCATTCTTTATTAGAAGATTATTATGGAGAACAAAATAATGAAAATAATAACATGGAATTGTAACGGTGCATTCAGAAAGAAATATGATTTTCTCAATAATTTTGATTGGGATATTGCAGTTATTCAAGAATGTGAAAATCCTGCTGAAAACAAAGAATTTCAAAAAATCATGGAACGATGTGATTCGTTAAAATATTTCCAATGGATTGGTGAAAATAAGAATAAAGGGCTTGCTGTTTTTTCATGCAGTTTTCCAATTGAAATTGATAAAAGATTTTCTAAAGTAAGTTTAGAATTTTGTAACTACGGGGATTCTTCTCATGAATTAAGATATTTTTTGCCTCTAAAAATTAATGGATTTACAATTATTGGCTGCTGGTGTCATACAGGAGATGATTATATTTTCAGATACATCGGACAGTTATGGAAATATCTTTTATTTAATTCTGATTTGATTGATTCTAACACAATTTTTGTCGGAGATTTTAATGCAAACAAAATTTGGGATTACGAACATGCATGGTGGAGTTTTTCAACTGTTAATAAAATGTTGAATCAGAAAGGTTTGTACAGTTATTATCATCTAGCCACAAAAGAAGACTTTGGAAAAGAAAAACAGCCTACTTTTTTCCTTCATCGGGATAAAGAAAAATCCTATCATATAGATTATGTTTATGGAAATCCTGATTTTCTGAAAGAAATTACCATACTAAAAATTCCAAAGAATGATAAACAAGAACTCAGCGACCATGTACCTATTTATTGTGAATTGAATA
>CAMGTC010000285.1 GCA_946061765.1 uncultured Treponema sp. | reverse complement strand
ATGATTGTGTTTTCCCTGCCAACTGGACAGCCGACACTTTAATGCAAAAACATCGTTCTTTGCCTCATAATCCAGATATTGCAAATACATTCTTTAGAGCCGGCTTTATAGAAAGCTGGGGGCGCGGCATAGAAAAAATTTGCAATCTTTGTAAAGAATATGGAATTGCTGAGCCGGAATATACAGTTCACCCAAATGATATTATGATGATGTTCAAGGCAAATGAGCCTGAAGTCTTAAATGAAGCAGGAGAAAATAAATCCTCTAAAATTGGCCCGAAAAACAAAAAGTGGCCAGAAAAGTGGCCTGAAAAAGCCGAGCAGATAATTAATGCTGTTTCAGAAGATAATAAAATCACAATTGCAAAGCTGGAAGAAATACTTGATATAGGGCATACTACAGTAAAGAAAATACTCTCAGAAATGCAGGCGGAAGGATATATACGCCGCGTAGGTGCGGACAAAGGCGGACATTGGGAGATTGTATGAAAAACGAAATCCAGAATCTTACAGAAAATGAATACACCGAACTCTTAAATACAGCAAAAGCTCAAATAAATGCAGCAAGAAATGCTATAGCTGTCCACGTTAATTCGACGGCAAATTCAACTTACTGGAATCTGGGAAAGTTATTGCATGAAAAAAAGATTGAGGGCGGGTATGGTGGAAATGTTATCAACAGGCTATCCGTTGACCTAAAGCAGAGCTTCCCTGATATGGGACTTTCTCCAAGAAATTTGTGGAACATGAAGCTTTTTTATGAGCGGTATATTGATTCTGACAAAAAACTGCTACAGGCTGTAGCAGTTTTGCAGTGGGGGCATAATCTTCTTTTGATAAACAAAAAACTTTCTGATGAAGAGACATTTTATTATGCAACTGAATCCGTCTTAAAAAACTGGAACAGAGATTTACTACTTAATGCAATAAAAATGGATTCTTATTCACTGCATAAGAATGAATTGCGTGATAATAATTTTTCAAAGACTCTTCCTTCTGTTCAGGCAGCACAGGCAAACGCAATTCTAAAAGACAGTTATAATCTTGGATTTTTGGGGATAACAGAACCCGTCGCAGAATTGGAACTTGAAAAGCGTATCATTGAAAAAATCAAAATATTCATGCTTGAACTGGGCAGAGGTTTTGCATATATCGGAAATCAATACAGGCTTGAATATAATGGCAAGGAATATTTTGTAGACTTGCTTTTTTCTAACAGAAAACTGAACTGTCTTGTTGCTATCGATTTAAAAATTGGTGAGTTCAAGAGTGAATATGTTGGTAAAATGAACATGTATCTTTCTTTGCTTGATAAGCTGGAAAAAGAAGAATCGGAAAAACAGTCAATCGGTATTATCCTTTGTGCAGAAAAAGACCATCTTGATGTTGAATTAGCATTACAAGATGTAAACAAGCCTATTGCTGTTTCTGATTATGAATTGTTGATACCTAAAAAAGAATTACAGACATTGGTACTTAATGAAATGAAGCTGGCAGAGATTCCTAATGATAATGCGGAGAAAAATTAATGAACCAAGAACTAACCAACGACGTAGAAGCAATAAAGACAGCAATTTTACAGTCTCCAAATTCATCAGCCGTGTCTGCCGAATTAACATCAATAATTCCAATTGCGGATTTTAAGCTTAGGAACTAAATATGAACGTATTTGATATAATTCCATCAGATTTTTTCAATTGTCTCGCTGGAAATAGCAATAATCGTGTATATGCTGACTGTCTGGAATTGATTCATAATCAATATGATAAAGAAATTTCTTATCGACTTGAACGTTCATATTTGCGAGATGTACTGGCTGCTTTTTTATTGGAAAATCATCTTGACTTGTCAGACGAAGAAAACACTACAACGGCAGGAAATGATGAAGCTAACTTTGTTTTAAGAAAGTTTATTTCTGTGGGCTGGCTTGAAGAAGATCAGGATGATTCTACTTTTGAAAAATATATTGTAATGACTGATAATGGAATTGCTCTGGCAGAATTTTTACATAAATTAAAACGGCCGGCAACTCCAGAGTTTTCCAGTTACATTCTCAATATTTATAACCGTTTTAATTCAAAGGAATATGCAAATAAGCAGGAACTATATAATTTTATCCTAAAGCCGACTTTTTCCGATGCAAAAGCTCTTTCTTCAGATCTAAAAAAACTTTCGACTTCTATAAAAAAGATTATCGAGAAAATGAATCATGAAGGAAGTCTGGAGAGCCTTACAGAAAATATTATCAGTTATTGTGACGGAGATTTTATAAAAGAATATTCAAGACTTGTTCATCAGCAAAATATTCATATTTACAGAAACTTTATTACTCGTAAGCTAGATGAAATGAAGCAACCTGAATATTTTAATCTTCTTTGCACAGAATTATCAGCAGAAGAAAAAGCTCATAAAGTCCTGATTTCAAATATGGAAGCAGAAGAAAGAGTTTATGAAATGATTGATTCCACAAAGAAGTTCCTTCATGACGACTACAACAAAATAATGGATGATATCAAACTGAAGATTAATACTTATATTCACATAGCAATTGCACGGGAACGAATGCTTCGTAACAAGGGTCTTGATATCCGTGGTGTAGTTGAGCAAACATTACGAATTCTCATTTCTTCTGAAAACAGTTCAGAAAAAGAAGAGCTTGGAAAATTATTTAATATTCAAAAGTATGAGTATGTTGATCAGTCATCTGTAATGTATCCACATAAGAGCCAGCAGATTTTGCATAATACAGAATCCGAATATTTTGAATTATCCAAAGAAGAAATTGAACGGCAAAAATATATTCTAGAACAGGAATCTCACAATCCATATTCAAAAGACCAGATGAAAAAATATATGGATGCTTTATTCATGCAAAATGAAATTATTGATAACAGTCAGTTTAATTATTCAAATAAAGAAGACATATTAAAATCTCTGGCAGCAGTTAGTTATGCAAAAGAAAACGGATATTTTATAGAAACAGATGGTACCTATATAGAAAGTGAAAACTATATAACCAAACACTGGAGGGCAAGAAAAAATGACAAATAATGAATCTATTAATGAATACTGGAATTCAGAATTTACCTCTAATGATAAACAATTCTTCCAAAAATGTGCCCGCACCCTGTTAAAAAAGACTTTTATTGTTCGTGACAAAGACGAAGAAAACCGTAAGATGTTTTATTTCGTGTCAAAAAACTCTGATTTCTTTTCTAATTATTTTTCTTTCATGGGTTTTGAAGTTCTAGTTCAAAAAGATTCCGGTGTAGTAATGCTTTCAAATATCGTAAATGAAAACATATCGGCATCAGTTGCAGTTAATAGATTCCGATTTAAGAAAATTGAAAGTATTATTCTTTGCTGTTTATGGACTCTACTTTCTGACAGATTGCATCGTGGTTCATTGGATAAAGTTATTAAGATTACATTGTCAGATTTAAATATAGAACTTGAAAAATATGACTATAAGAAACCATTTGATAAAGGACCATTGAATGACATATTGAAGTTGTTTTGTAAATTCAACTTAATTGGAACCAGCGGTGAAATAGGTGATGAAGATTTTACCATTATTCTTTATCCTTCGTTACAATTTGCGTTAAATGAAAGTGAATTTGTTTCTTTTGTAAAAGATGCAGAAAA
>CAMGTC010000284.1 GCA_946061765.1 uncultured Treponema sp. | reverse complement strand
AGTTTACAAAAAATGGCCCTATGATTGGAGAAATTGCAGGAAGGCTTTCCGGTGGTTACATGTCTGGATGGACTTATCCTTATTCTTCAGATTTAAATTTAACAAAAGAAGCTCTTTTAATTGCCTGTGGAAAAGAACCAGAAGAATTAATAAAAAATCGTCAGAAAGTTGATTTTGAAACTTCAGAACTTTGTAAAAATGCCCTGCAGCCATATCAGCTTTTTGAGGTAAAATCAAAAAGAGTTTCAGCCGAAAGAGCCTGGATGTCCATTCCTGGAATTGTAGAGGAAGTTAAAAATATTACAGAAGAAAAAATTCCTTATGTAAAAGATTTTCTTCCAAGAACAACAGTAAAATTAAATTGTAAAGTTGATTTTCCAAGAAACAATGTTCAAAAGTGCGGTAATGTTATTTCTCTGGCAGAAGATAGAAAACTTGCTGTAGAAGCTGCTCAAAATGCCGTTTCAAATGTTTTTATTGGATTAAAAGCTAATACCAGAGAAACTGATGATTTTTTAAATTTCTATACTCAGGATGATGAAGATAATTTTCCGCCATCAGCATTTAAATCTTTGTCTAGTCAAGAATTAGCTCAGATTGAAGAATTTATTCCTCAAAATCAAAAAATATCAGATTTTATTCCTTCTGTATTAAAAACTTCCGATTATAAAAAAGAAGTAGACTGGTCTTTTAATACAATTTCAGATATTGCAGCTAAATTTGATATTTTAAGACCACATCATCCAAAGTTGAATGCTCAAAAATTTTGGAAGGCTGTATTACGGGGAGGATTACAGGCCGCAGTATATATAAGTGATTCAGAAAAATAGTGGGAAAGTTTTAAAATGAAAAGAAAAGTAAATTTTATATTTTTGATAAGCCTCTTATTTTCTTTTACCAGCCTTTTTGCAGAAAATAATATTTCTTTGATAGAAGTCGCAAAAAAGAATGGAATGTCTCTTTATTGGGATTCATTATCTGAATCTGGTTTGCTAGAGAAAAATGGTCATCAGGTTTCTTTTAGAAAAGGGCATGAAATTTTAATAATGGACAGCCTTTTTATTAAAATTACAGAGGCACCTGAATTAAAAGATAATCAGATTTATGTTTCTCAGGATTTTCTTGATATTTCAAACAATCTCTTTAATAAAAAAGACGATTTTACATTTAAAGTTGGGGCTGTGCTTATTGATGCAGGTCATGGTGGAAAAGATCCAGGAGCCCTCAAAACTTATAATATCAACGGAAAAGATACAATAATTCGCGAAAAAGATATCAATCTTAAGGTTGCAAAAATGTTGTACGAAAGAATGAAAACTGCCTATCCCGACAAGCAGATTATTCTTACAAGATCAACTGATGTATTTTTGAGTTTAAGCGAAAGAACAGATATTGCTAATAATGTAAAAGTAAAAGATAACGAAGCAATTTTGTTTATTTCAATACATGTTAATTCTTCATTAAATCGTAATTCTTCTGGTTATGAAGTATGGTATTTATCACCTGGTTACAGGAGAACCGTACTTGATAAATCATCTGTTGATAGTGACGAAAAAAATCTTTTTCCAATTCTTAATTCAATGCTGGAAGAAGAATATACAACAGAAAGTATTATGATTGCTAAATTCATTATGGATGGATTAGCAGGACAGATTGGAAAGGAATCAAGTGCAAGAGGTATTAGAGCAGAAGAGTGGTTTGTTGTAAAAAATTCAAATATGCCGGCTGTTCTTATTGAATTAGGATTTATTTCAAACGAAAAAGAAGCCTTATTGTTAAATGATGATAAATACTTGAAAAAAGCCACCCTGGGAATATATAATGGTTTATCAGCGTTTATAACACACTTTGAACGTTCTCAAGGATTTACTTCAATAAGATGATAAACTTACGTGAAAAAAAATGTATTTCATATTACATAATTCTCGCTTTGATTCTTGTTTCATTAATTTTTTCTATGATTTTTTTCTTTTCCAAGGGTTTAGGTCAAAGAAAAACATTTATTTTTCCTTCTGCAAGAGAGGGAAAATACGTATTGGAATACAGATATTTGCGTTCTTTTGGAGATTCTTCTTACGATTACTATCTAAAATATTTTGTAGATGAACTATTATTAGGTTCTGGAGTTGAAAGAACAAAGAAGATTTTTACTCCTGGAACTCGTGTTGAATCCTGTTTTTTAAGAGATGGAATTCTCTATTTAAATTTAACCAGCGACCTTATAAATATGGGAACAGATACGGTAAATATTAAAGAAGGTGTAAAACTTTTAGAGTTAAACATAAATACTAATTTTTCTAAAGTAAAAAAAATTCAATTATTTATTGACGGAAAATTGGCATTTGAAAATTAAAATTCATTGACAAAAAGATGTACTTATTGGATAATTAATTTAATACAAGGCTACATCGAATTAGTATAAAAAGGAGCTTCAAAATGAAGAAGACTTTGGGTTTATTTGCAGCTGCTATGCTGCTTGTTGGTGGCGTTGCTTTCGCTGAAGAAGCTATGCTCATCGATTTTACACTTCTGGATGCTGACTGCGTTGAAGATGCTAATGGAAATGCAACACAGAACAAGCATACTGTAATGGATTATTCAGTTAGTGCAGGAGCTACATTTACAAAAGATCAGAAAGATTTGATGAAAACATCATTGGCTCTTCCTGAGTGGGAAATTCTGTTGAACTCTTCTGCTAAATCAGTTCAGGGATTGGCTGACTCACAGGTTGTAGCAGCTCCTGTAAAAGATAGTGCAGATGTTCCATTTGCTGGATCAAACGTAATGGGTGTTCGTATTGTATTCCCAACATGGAATTCTAATGCAAACGCTAAGATTGTTCCACCATTTGATATTCCTGCATACGAACCATTGTCTGATGCAGATGAAAATGGTGTTCGCCAGCAGCCAACAGATGAAGAAAAAGCTAGTGGAAAAACACTTTTCGAAGATGGTTATGGTGTTGTAAAAAATGTAGGAACTTTAAAATCAATCGCTGTTACTACACAGGGAATGAACTTCCCACATGGTTTATATGTATTACTTAAAGATAACGACAATATTGAAAGAAGATATTTCATGGGATACCTTGGATTTGATGGTTGGAAAGAATTGAAATGGGTAAACCCACAGTACATTTCTGAAATCCGTACCCGTGAAATCAGAGTATATCCAATTTATCCACGTGGAATGCCATTTGTTAAGTTCACTGGTTTCCAGATTACAAGAGACGCCGCTCATGCAGGTGGAGATTTCATCGGATACTTTAAAGATGTAAAGATTATTTACGACAAAGCTGTTCTTTCAACAGATCGTGATATTGATGATGAAGACCTTTGGGGAATTATAACAAAGAAAGAAAATTCACGCCAGGCTGCTGAAATGCTGAGATTTGGTGAAAAACAGGTTAATAGATATCTCGAAAGAGAAAAGTTAGCAACTGAATCTGAATTTACTTCAAGCCTTGAATCAAATGATTCATCTGAGGCACAGACAGAATAGTAAATTAGTATTCTGAATTGTAAAGCGCTCTAGGATTAAATCTTAAGAGCGCTTTTTTTTTATTCATAAGAAAATATTTTGGGTCTGTACTCTGTTCTCTGTTCTCTGTTCTCTGTTCTCTGTTCTCTGTTCTCTGTTCTCGTCCGTTCTCCGTTCTCCGT
>CAMGTC010000283.1 GCA_946061765.1 uncultured Treponema sp. | reverse complement strand
AATCCTCAGTTGTTGAAACAACTTGCGGTTTACAAAATTAAGGAATAATTTTTTTTGTAAAATCAATTTTATGTTTAATTTTCAAAAAAACTCGAAATTCAGGCTAATTATTTATCTGAATGTGGATGAGCTTTTTTATATACTTCTATCAGTTTTTCGGTTGTAATATGAGTATATCTTTGTGTTGTTGAAATATTTGAATGTCCTAACATTTCCTGTACAAGTCTTACATCTGCACCATTGGAAAGTAAAGTAGTTGCAAAAGTATGTCTAAATGCATGAGGGTTTATATGATGATTTATTCCTTCCGGGCCAGAATATCTTGTAATGATATAACGCATTCCACCTACAGAAAGATGTTTTCCCCTTTGATTTATGAATAAATAAGGCTGTTCACTTATATTTTCTCTTTCAAGGATTTTCCTTCTATCTTCAAGATAATCTTTCAAGGCCTTTTGAGATTCTTGTTCAAAATATACAATTCTATCTTTTTTCCCTTTTCCGTGAACAATTGCTGAATGATGACCGTTTATAAAATCAGATATTTTTAAATTAGTAATTTCACTAATTCGGCAACCAGAAGAATAAAGCATTGTAAAAATAGCATGATCACGAGTTTTCCACAAAAGTTCATTATTTTCCGGCATCTGGCACAAATTATTTACTTCTACCTTTGTCATGAAATTGGGCATTACTTTTGGCTTTTTTACAGTTTTTAAATCAAGGGCAGGATTTTTTTCAAGATATCCAAATTTTCTTGCATAGGAAAATAAAGTTCTTACACTTGAAATAT
Source organism: uncultured Treponema sp. (assembly GCA_946061765.1). Taxonomy (GTDB): domain Bacteria; phylum Spirochaetota; class Spirochaetia; order Treponematales; family Treponemataceae; genus Treponema_D. The sequence continues at coordinate 2,869 of CAMGTC010000283.1, read as the reverse complement.
ATTGATTTACGGAAGCTGCAGCCTTATGCTGTCTGGAAAGTTGTCCAATACTTAAAAGAAGATTTTCTTTTTGAATTTCCTTTATATCTTTATCCTGACCAATATAATTTTTGAGCAAATCAAGATTATTTGAATAGGCAATTACAGTATTTTCAGAAAGATTTCTTACAGCACTTAAATATAATAAAAATTCAGAAGTTAATTCTTTTAATACCATACTAAATTTATCGGTGAGAAGGAACGAAAAAAATACTATTGTAAAAAAAAAGCCTGAATTAAAGAGTTAAGAAGGGAGGCTCCATTGTACATTTAATTCAGGCTCAGAATTTTAAAATTAATTGATTTTACTTATTTTACAGATGCCATAGCTTCATCTGCAGAAATGTCATCTTCTTCTCCAGCTGAGTGTAAATAATCACAATCAGGATTAATACAAGACTTGTAAGCACCATTTTTCTTATCGAATTTTTCAACAAGAAACCAGCCGCATTTTGGACAATACTGATCAATTGGCTTGAAGTGACTGATAAATGTACATTCAGGATAATTTGTACACCCATAAAAGGCTTTTCCTCTACCCTTTGTTTTTCTTTCTACAATTTCACCAGTCTTACACATTGGACATTTTGCAAGAGGAATTGATTTAGTATTATGACACTCTGGGAATCCTGAGCAGGCCAGGAAGAAACCAAAACGGCCAAGTTTTTTTACCATTGGCTTTCCGCAAAGTTCACAAACTTTATCAGTTTCTTCATCAAGGAAACCTTTAATTGATTCTTGATGTTCCATTACATCATCAACACGTTTTTTGAAAGGTCCAAAGAAATCTGATATAACTGAATTCCAGACAAGTTTCCCTTCTTCTACTTCATCAAGTTCATTTTCTACTTTTGCAGTAAATTCTTCGTTAATAACTTCAGGGAAACTTTCTACAAGAATCTTATTAATCATTCTACCAAGCTGGGTTGGAACAAGCTGTTTATTTGAACGAGTAACATAATATCGGTCGAGCAATGTTGAAATAATTGTTGCATAAGTTGAAGGACGACCAATACCTTTTTCTTCCAGCATTGCAATAATTGAAGCATCGTTGTAACGGGCTGGGCCCTGAGTAAAATGCTGTTCTGGCTGAAAATTATCAACCTGTAATTCTTCGCCTTCTTTCATAGATGGAAGTGAGGTTGATTTATCTTCTTTTGAAGAAAGTAATTTAATTACCTTGTAAAAACCTTTTTCTGCAATCTTTGAAGCAGCAACTCTGAAAACTGCATCTCCTGCTGTAATTTCAACAGAAGTTGTAATCATCTTTGCATTATTCATCTGAGAAGATACAAAACGTTCCCAGATAATCGAATACAAGCGGAATTGATCGTGACTTAAGTACTCTTTTATACTTTCTGGAGTGTAAGAAACATAAGTTGGGCGAATACCTTCATGGGCATCTTGTGCAGATTTTCCTACAGCATAATGAATTGGTTCAGCAGGAAGTTCTGATGGATGATTTTTTGAAAGCCAGTCTCTTACATCTGCAAGGGCTGTTTCGGAAATACGAACCGAGTCTGTACGCATATAAGTAATAAGGCCCACATGATTTTGTCCAATCTGAATACCTTCATAAAGTTGCTGAGCTATCTGCATAGTTTTACGAGAAGTAAAACCTAACCTATTAGCAGCAGCCTGTTGTAATTTTGAAGTTGTAAAAGGAGCTTTAGGTCTTAATGTTTTCTCTATTTTTTTGATAGAAGATACTTGACTTGTAGAATTTTTAATTTTTTCTATGATTTCTTTTACTGCATCTTCTGATTTTAACTCTGGATTTTCTCCTGCATATTTTACAAGATGAGCGGTAAAACTTGATTTTCCTTTAGTAAAATTAGCATCCAAAGACCAGTATTCTTCTGGAAGGAAATCTTCTACTTCTTTTTCCCTTTCGCAAATTAATCTTAAAGCTACAGATTGTACACGACCTGCAGAAAGACCATTTTTTACCTTTGCCCATAAAAGTGGACTAAGATTATAACCTACCAGGCGGTCAAGAACACGTCGGGCTTTTTGTGCGTCCACTTTTGATTCAATAATTTCTCTTGGATGTTTTACAGCCTCGGTAATAGCAACCGGTGTAATTTCGTTAAAAACAATACGGTTTATTTTTGCATCAGTTTTATCACGTAAGGCACGGTTTAAGTGCCAGGCAATAGCTTCTCCCTCGCGGTCGTTATCGGATGCGAGTAAAACATTTTCTGATTTTTTTGCTTCTCTCTGTAATTCTTTTAAAAGTTTTGCTTTTCCACGTACTGTTATATATTCTGGTTGAAATCCATTCTCTATATCAATAGCCATTCTTGATTTTGGCAAATCTATTAAATGTCCAACCGATGCTCTAACCACATAACCAGGTCCTAAATGTTTTTCAATTGTTTCGGCCTTTGTTGGAGACTCTACAATTACCAGAGTCTTTGGAATCTTTTTTGCCTTACTAGATTTTTTCTCAGCCATAATTCTTTTCCTATATTTTTTTAAAACTGCAATCCTTCAAAATTGTTAAGGGGTAGTCAATTTTAAATCATTTAATTTCTATATATACTATATTATTATTTACTTAAATATCATAAGATTGTCAAATAGTTATTTAGTTTGAATTTCGAATTTTTAATTGGTAATGCATAAAATTGATTTTTATAATCGCATTTGCATTATGATAATACTGCCAGTCAGAAAGCGACTTTCAAAACTGCTACCGCCTGCCTGACGGTAGTCAGGGTCTTGCTACATGCGCAAGTCGGCAAGGAAATTACCGTTTACGACTTGCACATATTTTTGCCAGCCTCTTTCTTCAGGGCAAACGCATTATAAACAAAAATCCGATTTT
>CAMGTC010000282.1 GCA_946061765.1 uncultured Treponema sp. | reverse complement strand
GATGGTTCCATGCCATAAAGAATACATCAAACAATTCCAGAAGAAGTATTGTAACCTGGTTGAACATAATGATACTTCCTGCAGAAATTTCTGGGAAAAGAATATCAAAGAAATATCCGCCGGCGATCAATATATAAAACGAAATGAAAATTCCAAGTCTGATCTGCTTTGTTGCAAACGCCATCGACATTCTCAAAATTGAATATATAAAGAAAACAGCATTTAACAGCCACAACAAATTTACAAGATAGTTTGTATATTCAACCGGGAAAATAAAAAATATTAATGCAAGCACACTGAATACTGCGATTATTGAGATATCAACAAAACGGAGTTTTTTGGTATAAACCTTATCCCCCATCATTATTAATGCGAACAGCACTGGAGAAATCAATAAAGAAACATACTCGAGATTCTTTATAAACTTATATGACAATCCAGGCAAAGACCATGAAAGAAGATTTGAATTAGCCGCAACCAGGTGACATATAATTCCAAGGAGAAGGAATCCAAAAATAAGATGAATCTTCAACTGTCTGTTCGCAAAGAAAAGCGAAAAGTTAACAATACAGGTAAAAAGCAAAGCACCTGCAACTATCATTACATACAAGATGATATAAACAAAGTCTCTTGTAATAACATTATGACTTGCAAATACCACAGGCGAAATAAGGCCTGCCTCAAAATTTGAATAGCACGAAACCTGAATTACAAGTTCAATCGATCCGATTAAATCTGATTCAAGAAATGCATAGACAGGAACATTTGCAGGCTTTGCCTTATTTCTATCTGAAGAATAAATTCCATAAGAAGCAACAAGTTTTCCGTTACAGTAAAACTTTGAAGCAGTTGCAGGACATCTTCTCGAATAAATTGCATATTGAGTATTTGGTTTTAGACCAACAATTTTTATTCTGTAACAAGCTGTATCAGCCTGAAAGTTTTTCTTTACCTGCTTTATCCATGAACCCGGAACTTTGATAAATGCCATATCATTCTGTTCTTTATTGAATGAAATAAATTCCTGGCCCGGATAAAATTCCCATTGTCCGTTAAGTGTAATTTTGCTCTTTTCAAGAATTTCAGGATCTTCAATATGAACAAGGCCGTTCCAAACCTGTGATGAAACCACAGGGACAGAGATTAATAAAGCCGCAATGATTCCTATTAATTTTTTCATTCGCCATCTCCATGTAAAAATTCTACGGAACTGACATTATTTTCAAATGGTACAACTTTATAAACAAGTGTTTTCATATCATCAATCATTACAATAATTCCTTCGTAGAGTGCATCGATGTATGTTCTGCAGTAATCCAAAGCCTGTTCAGTAATAACGATATTACTTCCAAGTCGTTTATTCATTGCACAAACTTTTCTTACATCATCAATACCTGCAGAACAGTTATAAGAAGCGAGATGTTTTTCATTTCCTACAAGACCGATAGCAAGCTTTGATGAATGAATTGCAATTTCGAGATTTACAGTAAACTTCTTTTCATATTTTTTATTTACAGAAACTAAATATTTCTGAAGAGCAACGGCACAGCGTACCGGTTTGTCTGTTTTTTCTGTAAAGATTACTGTAAAGGTATTATCTGCTATTTTGGAGAAGAAACCTTTGTAGGCTTTTGTAATAGTGATAAGGCCGTTATAAAAATCATCAAGCATAACAAATAATTCTGCATCTGAAAAAACATTCTCTTTCCAATCAGAAAAAATCTTTCCGTAAACAATCATTCCGTCACAAAGTGAATTGTCGCCTGGTTCCACTTCATCAATAATATCTTTTTGAAAGAAATCTGTGACTTCAGTTGAAACAAATTTCTTATATGATTGATTGAGTTTTTCATATTTATCAAGGAGTGCCTTATTTTCTGTTGAAAGCAAATCTCTTTTAATACCGGCAAGACTTGACTGACATATTGCAAAACACATAATTGCAATTTTAAAGAAAAATATTCCACTGTTGTCGCTGCTTTCATACTGACCAATCATCAATCCATAAAGAGCAGTAATCAACATTGCAACAATAATCACAATATTGAAAGAATAGAACATTTTCGGAGACTTTGAGTTTTTCTTTATCAAACAGCACAGGTAAATCGAGTTCACATAAAGCAAAATCACACTTGCAATAACAACAGAGAATCGTGTTGCAAAACCAATTGGTGCAAAAATATAAAACACAGGAACTGCAAAATCAAGAAGAAGAACAATCCAGTTCCACTTATATTTTATTTCATAAAGATTTGTTGCATACAGATTGTACAAAGGAATAATTAGTGACAAACTCAGAAGGACCATTCTAAAATGAAGCCCAACACCGATATCTGCAGACATATAACTGATAAGCGAAAATTCTAATGTTATCGAAACAAATACAAGAGTAAAACTCAACAGAGAAAGATAGAGATACATTCTCTGTTTTTTGTTTAATAAATAAATGACAAGATTATAAAGCGCAAGAATAATCAATACGCCGGCAAGAAGACTTTCTAATGCAATATTCTTGAATACAATATGATCAGCATTTCGAGCTGTAGTAATTTTTGGAACTAGAAGAATTCCACCTTTTGCAAGTTCATAGCTTGATACATGAATTACAAGATCTGCAACACCAAATTTATCAGCAGAAAAAACAACCGGTCTTATATGTCGGGTCGCTTTTATTCCTGAATCTTTTTTTCCGGTTGTTGCATTACTTAAAAAGACAGATTTACCGTTCGCAAATACATCAGCGGCACCGTAAATTGATTTATAAAGAAATAATGCATAATACTGATTAGGAATAAGATTTTCTACTCTACAGTGATAAGTTGCATAACCCTGTCCGCCTTCAATAGCATACGGAAGGCTTACGCTTTTGCCGCCATGCTCTGTAACAAAAGATTCATTCCAATCATCTATCGGATAAAAATGTCCAGGATCAAAAAACTGATTATCAAAATAATCCCACTTACAATCAAGTGAAATCTGTTTAGATTCAAGTTCGCTTGGATCTTGTATGATTTTTGTATTCTTTGCAACCTGTGCAGATAAATTTGAAATTGAGAATAAAGCCGCTATAAAAAATATCTTCAAAAATATGCTTTTCATGGATACATAATTATAACCTATTATTGCGATATTTGCATTAATTCCGGATGATATTCAAAATGCATGTTATCCCAGACAGCCCAGGTTCCGCCCCAGAGAAAACCTTCCTCGTAAAAAATTTGAATAACTGCTTTCGGCGGCATCCATCTGTCCTTTAACGGAATCAGCATCCAGTCTTTATTACCGTTGTTTTTTTCAAAGCCCCAGTAGATTATTTTCTTTCCCCACATCTTCGGCAGAATATCAATTGCAATTCCATAACTGTGAAATGAGCGGGTATTAACGTCACGAATCTGTCGCCAGTTGTAGGCTTCTGTACTGTACAAGTCAGCAAGGAATTTCTGGACTTCAGGATCTTTGTCTTTTATTTCGTAAATGCGTTTCTCAACTTGTGCAAGTTTTGGTCTAAGATATTCATGAACATTAACAGTCTTTCCAAGGAAATTAATTTTTTTAATATGCTGTTCAGTTGAAAGTCTGGTCTGATCATCATAGATTGCACAGAAAATGAATTTTGAAGAAACCTTCCCGGTCTTGCGTTTCTCACTGAACTGCCGGATCTGTTCAGTGA
>CAMGTC010000281.1 GCA_946061765.1 uncultured Treponema sp. | reverse complement strand
CATTGGTACGACAAAAATTCCTAAAACTAGAACTATTGCCATTACCGGCAGAACAGAGACAGCGGTTTCTTTAAGTTTTTCCAGTATGTTCATGTCAAAAAAATATTAAAGGATTTTACATTAATAATCTATTGATTAATAAATGCAGACCAGCCTTTTTTTTCTATTCCGTCACACCAACGTTTAGCAAAGCTTTTTGCACCTTCTAGATCGTGGTCCTTATAATTACCACATTCTTTTTCTGTAGTAGCAGGAATTGCTTTATCCCATACAGAAACTTTTCTAAGTACATTTAAAAGATGATTTGCAACTTCTTCTTCTGTTGGCTGACCCCAGATTGTAAAGTAAAAACCTGTTCGGCAACCCATAGGAGACAAATCAATTACTCCTTCCATTTCATCACGGATGTATTCTGCAATTAAATGTTCAAGAGTATGAATTGCACCTGTTGTCATAAATTCTTTGTTTGGCTGGGTAAAACGGATATCATATTTTGAAACTATATCTCCTTTTTCTCCAACTTTACGGGCTGCAAGACGTACATAAGGTGCTGTTACTTTTGTGTGATCCAGATTAAATGAATCTACGTTATATTTTTTTTCTGCCATATTATTAAACCTCCTTTACTTTAATCTAGATTTCTTTTATAAAATCCAAAAGAAATTCGCTGGAAGCTTTTGAAGCTTTTGATTCTTCATAAGTTTCAACTGCGCTATCATCTGCACAATCAGACATACATCTAATAATTACAAATGGAATATTGTTTGCAAAACATGTATGGGCAATAGCACAGCCTTCCATTTCTACACAAAGAGGATGAAAGTTATTGATGATAAAAGATTTTCTTTCGCCACCAGCAATAAACTGATCTCCGGAAGCAATAAGTCCATTTTGAATTTTGTGATTTTTTGCCAGTTCTGATTTTTCAAAGGCCTGTAAAGCAAGTTTTTGTAAATCTTCATCAGCTTTAAAAGTTTCTTCCATTCCTGGAACTTGACCTAATTTATAGCCAAAAAAACTTGTATCAAAATCGTGGTAAACTGCCTGACTTGAAACTACAAAATCATAAATAGTCAGACCTTTTCCTGTAGCTCCTGCAATTCCTGTGTTAATAATTTTGTCTACTTTAAAAGTTAAAATCAAAAGTTGTGTACACAGGGAGGCATTTACTTTTCCAATTCCGCATTTTACAACAACTACATCTTTATTAAAAAGTAGTCCTTTGTAAAAAGTTAGATTGTTAATATTGATTTTTTCTTTTGAAGTCATATTTGCAAAGATAAATTCTACTTCGCTTTCCATAGCTCCAATAATTCCAATCATTTTTTCAATTCCTCTTCTATTTCTTTTTTGTTTTTCTTTTGATAGTGATATAAAACTTCATCTGAAAGTTTAGATTCCCACTTCATTTTTCTTATAAACCAGGAAACAGTTTTTTTATAGATGATAAATCCAATCACAATTCCACCCACAAAAACAAATAGGGTAGAAATTTCAAAAGCAAATTGAACGGTAGGATTTGATTGGTCTAATATTTTAAGAAAAAAGATTGAACTAAGTAAAAACAAAACAAGAATCACAAGAATACTTTCTGCAATTTCAAAAAGAGAGGCAAGCAGCATAAAAATAGTAGAAAAACGCTTTTTTTCTCTCCAGGCAACTACCTGAGCTTTTCTAGTTTTTTTTGATTCTTCGTCCAAATCTGGTTGATCCATTATTTTTCTCCTGCTTCTTTATTTTTTGAATCATTTGAAATTGAAATAATAAAAGTAATTAAAAGGATAATTCCACAGACAACAACAGCAGAATCGGCAATATTAAATGTTGGCCAGCGATTTAATCCAAAAATGCCAAAGAATTTTACATCAATAAAATCAACAACACCTTCGGCTCTAAAAAGTCGGTCAATTAAATTACCAAGTCCTCCGCCAACAATTCCCATAATTGCCCAGTTCTGTAATTTTGTAAATTCTTTATTTCTAAAATAAACTACACAAACTAAAGCAATAACTACTAATGGCATAAGAGAGAACAAAAGTTTTCTGATAGTTTCTGACCATGTTGCACCTACACTAAAGGCAACTCCGGTGTTTGAAACATGAACAATTCTCAAAAAATCGCCAAAGAATTGTGTTCCGATTGTGTTCTGAGGAATGAATTTTACAATAAGAAGTTTTGAAATCTGATCTAAAACAATAACGAGTATAGCCAGAATGATTGGTAAAAGTTTATCTTTTAAATTTTTCATATAAAATAAATATACTATATTTACTTGCTTTTATAAAAGATAAATATTCATTTGTAGAGTTTTTTGATTATTTTTTAAGAATACATTCTTTAATTGCCTGACTGCTTTTTAAAACCATATATCTTGTTGTAAAAAGACTTCTATCTGCATGAATTTTTAAGAGGTAAGCAAGGTAAGGTTCTGTCTGTTCAATACAACCATAGCCTGGAGTTTTGTATTCAGGAATTGAGTCAATAAAGAATGTACCTGTAATTTCATCTGGATGGCTTTCTGCAAAATCAGAAACGGCTGTTTTTCCCATACCATCTGTGATAATAAAATATTTACACTGAGGACCATATTTTTCTTTTAAAAGTGGGAGCAGTGCGTTTAATTCCTGTTTAATATTATAAGTGTAAAATTCTCTTTTTGATGAAAAGTTCTGATTGTCTAAAATACTTTGAATTAAAAGTCCCAGTCGTCGTAAATATTTTGAATCTGATAGAGAATGCATCCATTTACAGTCATCAACATAAAAATCAGCAGAACAGATTGTAAATCCAGCTTTTGAAAGTAACTGAAGGTAAGGGCGATAGTGGTAAGTGTCGGCTCTTTTATCTGGAACAAAAATAACAACGTTTGTGCGGTCTTTTAATTCTGGAAACATAGAAAATTCGTAAATCGAAGCAGAATTGTCGTGAAATGGTTCAAGTGGAGTAAGTCCGCTTTTAAATGACCCCTGATATTTGAATTCACTTTCTGTAACACCAAGTTTTGAATTGCTTACTTGGGTTGGTGCAAAAAGAATTGTAAAGGTAATTCCAATTATCGAAAGTATTATTGTGATTATTGCCCAAAATTTCATGAGGTTAGAGTAATGATCAACGTACAATCGTGAAAAAAATCTAAAAATAGCATGGAAATTTGATAAAACTAAAATCAAACTTAAGACAAAAGCGTAGGCTGTTATAAGATCAACTTTCCAGGCAAAAATTTGAAGAATGGATAAAAAAAGTGCTGCAGGACCCAAAGAAACAATTGGATCTTTTCTAGTTTTTTTTGGAAAAAATACACGCAGGTTTGTAAGTAATAAAAGTAGAAAAATTAAAAGTTCACCATAAATCTTCATATAAAAATCTTAACTTAAAAATAATCTAATGTAAACTTTATATAAAATGGATTTTTTACTAAATAGTTCGAAATTCGAGTTTTTGAAAATTAAACATAAAAATGATTTTACAAAAAAATTATTCCTTAATTTTGTAAACCGCAAGTTGTTTCAACAACTGAGGATTTACAAAACGTTCGTGCAAGCGAACACGTAAATAAAAAGAGTTTTGTGAAAAACTCAAGTTAAAATGAATAGTGCCATCTGCACTATTCATTTTAAACATTCTTAAATTTTGTAAACCGCAAGTTGTTTCAACAACTGAGGATTTACAAAACGTTCGCGC
>CAMGTC010000280.1 GCA_946061765.1 uncultured Treponema sp. | reverse complement strand
GTATTTTTTGAGAATATTATTAGCACGGCTTGGTTCCCAAACCGAATAATGATCTGCAGGGCTAATAGAATAAAAGTAATCCTTATTAGATTTTGCAGAAATTCCTTCTCCACTTGGAGTTGAAAAGGCAAAAATTCCACCTTTTTTTACAATAGAACTTACTTTACTCAAAACTGAATCAAGATTTTTAAAATGCTCTATAACATACCACATTGTAACTATATCAAACTGAATTAAAGAAAATTCTGTTGAAATATCAATTTGAGGAAAAGAAGCAAGACTAGCAGGAATGCCTAATTGATTTTGCACATATTTTACTGCATCTTCTGAAATGTCAGTACCATAAGGATTTAATTTATAATCCAAGGCTGCAGATAAAAATGGACCGTAAGCACAACCTATATCCAAAATATTTTTATCTTTTAAATTGGGACTTATACTTTTTATTTCATGAAGTCTTCTAAGGCCCTGACTCTTTATATTTTCAAAATCTTCCTGATAAGTTTTTCCGTACTGTTTTTTATATTCTTCAAAAAAATAAGTTTTCTGATACTTTTTATCTTCATCAAGTGTCCAGGAAATATAAACCAATCCGCAGTTTTGACATCGTCTGTAAGTTCTGCCTGGATTTCTTGAAACAATTTTATCTGGACGTAAATTATCTTTATCGCAAACTGGACATTTTAGCTTTTGTCCATGGCAAAGACTCTTTATAAAATCCGGGAGATTTTTCTTTATTTTTTCTTTATTTTCACCAGCCTGGTTTTGATTTTGATTCAAATTAAAAAGATTTGGACTCTTTAAAGCCTGAGCTATAGCTTCTTTTGGAACTTTTGAATCTTCAACAAAGGAGAAATCGTATTTTTTTGCAAGTTCTTTATGAAGATTTGTAGTAGGAAGCAGAATAACTGCACAACCTGCACTTCTACTTTCAAAAGCTGTTAATCCATAGTGAGTAATGACTAAATCATATTTGTATAATTCTTCTTTTAAATTTGGAATGAGCCCTACAACTTCTATATTTGGATAATTTGGTAAAGAATCTTTTTTACAAGAAGCAGATTCAACAAGAGTAATTTTATATTCAGGATGTAGAGAAGATATTGCTTTTGCAGCAGGAATTGAAAGTCCTGCAGGATCTTCACCTCCAAGACAAATAAGAACCTGACTTATATTTGTATCTTTGCTTTTAAAATCTCTTATATTATTTGCCTTATTAATATAATCAATATCTGTTAAATTAACTTTTCGGCAAGAGGAAATTGAAGGAATAATATCTAGTAAATAATCAGAAAAATCAGTTTCTGCTTCCCCTTCGTCTATTGAGATAATCATTTTATTATTCTTTAGATTATCTAAATCTTCTTTTTCAGTTTTAAAATCATCTGTAATAAATATTGCCTTGTAGGATTCATCTGGAAGTTTTGAAATAATCTGATTTCTTTTTAATCCACGGGCCAGATATTCATTAACTATTGAATCACATTCCAAAAGACTCTTATTTTCTGGAATATAAACAAAAAAACTTTGATTAATTGCCATAGAAAGGCAGCGATGTAAATGGCCGCTTCCATGTCCTTTTTTTACAGATGGAATTAAAACTACAGGATTTTTTACAAGACTGTCATTTGCAGCCTGAATTATTTTTTCTTCTGGAATTAAATCGCCGAATTTACAGCCATTATTTAATAAATATTCAGCAATTCTTATAGCCCTCAAATAATCTGAATAAGTGTCAATTGTAGTTCTTAATTGAGGGTAATTAAACTTAGAAGGAGCCTGAATAAATTCGCACTTATATTTATCTTTATGATTATATAATGCTGGTCCTACATGTTCATGATCATAAGGGTCAGATGTTTCTTCTGCGGCTTTAAGTAAAGATTGGGCAGAGAAAATTTCAACTCCTGAACCATGGGGTAAACCAGTCCAGGTTAAATAATCACAATGATTTTCGTTTTTATTTCTTTCTTCAAAATCTTTGGCAGATAATTCGGCAGCACTAGTGAATAAAAATGGATTATCTGCTGTAGCTCTGATGATTGTTTTTACCTTTAATGTTTTTATTAAATCGCAGAAACGTTTTAAAACATCATTTAAATCGCCTTTAAAACATTCAAAACCAAACTGGTCACAAATAGGTTTTAAAGAATCATAAGAATCCGCATCTGTTGCAAGAAAATATTTATCTGCAGAAACTTTTTTCATGGAAGATAAAACCCAGGCCAGTACTGGTTTTCCAGATAAATCTTTTAAAGCTTTGCCAGGTAATCTTGTTGATGAAAGTCTGCACTGTACAATTACTGCTCTATTGGTTTTCATTTTGAATTTGACCTCCAGTTAGAAATCAAAGTCTGTAAATCACACTTAAATCTATATTTATTTTTTTCTACCCATTTTTGGGCTGTTTTAAACTGTCGTTTTGCTTCAAAAAATCCACAGGAAGAATTAAATAAAAAAATCAAAAAGTGGGATTTTTTTAAAACTGCCCTGTCATTTTTATATTTTGGCAGCTGATTTTTTAAATAAAATTTTAAATAATCAAGGTTATAAGTTTTATCTTCAATTTCTGGTTCGTCGATATAAGAAAATTGCAATAAAGTTGTAAGTTTAATTTCTTCTCCCCAAAGCCAGGCTCTTAAAGATAAATCAAGATTTTGCCAGTAGGGAGATGTAATTGAAGAATCAAAACCTTCTAATTGAATAAACTTTTTTCTGTTATATAAGGCAATGTAATCAAAAGGATATAAAGTTGACGAAGAATCTGTTGCTAAAGTTGATGAATAAACCACAAATTTTGAATGTTCTGCGCTTGGAGCATAAGAACAGGCCAGAGAATTTTTATTTTTATCTGTAAGACGGGGAACAACGCAATAGATATTACTTTTTGTAAGTCTTTCTGCAAGATGAGATAAAATGATTCCAGATGGAATGTAAACATTATCTCTTATTACCAAAACATAATCAGAAGAAATTTCTGACATGGCTATATTAATTATTTCTCCATCAGTTGCAGGTTCCTGAGGTAAAATAAATTTTACAAAAGGATATTTTTTAGACAACTCGTCAATACCAACATTTTTTGTATTTCTTTCTACAGAAATAATTGATGAAAAATTACAGGTAATTAAATTTTCAAAAATCTGCTGTCTTAAGTGACTATTCCCTGAATTTAACAAAATTACAGAAATATTTAATGCTGTAGGGTTAGGATTAAGCAGGCCACCAATGATTGTAGTTGACACCTGATTATGATTAAAAGTAGAAGGTATAGTATTCATCGCATTTCCCGCAAATTTCGTCATATTGATGATTTATGTGAGCTTGTATTAAACTCTCATTTTTATTCCAAATATCTTCTAAGGAGTTTTTAAATACATTCCCAATAATGTTTGTATTTATACACTCCCGGCATCTAGGCACATCACCATTTGTTAGTATTGCAAGGTCTCTACGTAAGTGCCAGCAAACTTTTCTGTCCAAAGGAGATAAATCGGCAGGTTTACTTTCCGGGAGTTTTTTACAAAAGTTATCGTACTTTTGAATAATAAATTTACCGCCAGAAGGATTAGATTTTTCATTCCAATAACGGAAGAAGGCTTCTAATTCTTCTTCATTCTGATTCATTCTTGTAAACTGTGGATAAACATTACCAGGAAGAAGCTGACTAAGTTTTTTAACTG
>CAMGTC010000279.1 GCA_946061765.1 uncultured Treponema sp. | reverse complement strand
AAAGAGTTTTTTGTTCAAAAGTGACAATTTTTTTCTCTTCTATAAATAATAATTATTTAAACAATGAATTTACTTTTCACTTTTTATAAATTCCCCTATAATATAATTGTGGCATCGCTTTATATTATTGGAACTCCTATAGGAAATCTTGGGGATATTACTTACAGAGCTGTAGAAACTCTCAAAAATGTTGATTATATAGCTGCTGAAGATACCCGACACACATTACAGCTTTTAAATCATTTTGATATAAAAAAGCCAATGATTTCTTGTAGAGCCCAAAATGAAAAGTATGCCGGCGAAAAAATCATTAGTCTGCTAAAAGATGGACATGACATTGCTTATGCTAGTGATGCAGGAACTCCAGGAGTAAGTGATCCAGGTGAAGTTCTTGTTGATATTGTTAGAGAAGCAGGATTTAATGTAGTTCCAATTCCTGGACCTGCCGCTTTTACAACTTTAGTTAGTGTTGCTGGTTCTGGTGGAAAAACTTTAATTTTTGAAGGATTCCTTTCTCCAAAATCTGGAAAAAGAAAGAGTCGCTTACAAGAATTAATGGCAACTGGAAATGCGGTTGTTATTTACGAAAGTCCGTTCAGAATTGTTAAACTTTTGACGGATATTGCCGATATTGATAAAGAACGACGCATTGTTGTTGGAAGGGAATTAACAAAACTGCACGAAGAGATAACAAGTGGTACAGCTGGAGATTTACTTGCTGATTACTCTTCAAGACAATCCATAAAAGGTGAGTTTGCAGTGTTTATTTCAGGTGTAAAAAAAATTAAGTTTTCTGAAGAATCTACCGATAATTAAAGGGTAGAGGGAAGGACGTTATGATGATAAATGGTGTAAGTAATGTAACTCAGGTGAACAATGTTCAGAATCTCCGCAAGACAGAAAATACTGCAAAAGTAACAGAATCTTCTGATACAGTAACAGTATCTAGAGAAGCAAAAGAAATGGCTGAGATTTATTTTATGGATAAAGTTGCAGCTGAAACACCTGATGTAAGAGCCGACAAAATTGCTGAAATTCGAGAAAAAATCAAGGATCCGTCTTATTTAAATGATGCAATAATAAATTCAGCAGCTGATAAATTCTTGTCAGCAATTGGTCTTTAATTCAAGCTTTATTTAATTGAAAGTTACCATGGACGGAATTTTATACCATTCCGTCCATTTTTTTTGATTAAATATTTTTGAGAATATATTATTTTAACTGATATACGGAAGAAAAAATGTCTGACTTTATTTTTAGAATTAGTCCAAATATTATGATGGGACCTTATACAGTAAGTCGTTTAGGTCAACAAGTTCAGGAATGGGGAACAAGATTCATGGTAATCATGGATCCTATTTTAAATGAAGTAAAACTCGCAGATAAAATATCTCAATCCTTACAGGATCGTAAAATCGATTATTTTCTTTTTTCAGAATTAACAGAAGGCTCATCAAGCAGAACAATTGAAAGAGCTCTTGCTTTAGCCAAACAAGGTCATATCCACGGAGTAATTGCTATTGGTGGCGAAAAAGCAATTAATATTGGACGTGCAGTTTGTGCTTATTACAATGAAGTTCACAACTTATACACTTTTATTGACGGTGCCCTTCCAAGCACATCACCACTTCCATGCATTTGTGTTCCAACAACTTACAGAACACCTTTTGTTTTTACCCCAGAAATTCCAATTACAGATGCCAGAAGTCAGCAAGTAAAATTCATCAAAGTACAGAATTCTATTTGCAAATTACTTTTAATAGACCCAAATTTAATGCTTTCTCTTACCGACAATCAAAAAGCAACACTTTCAATCGAAATATTGGGAATGGCTGTAGAAGCTTACCTTTCTCAAAAGGCAAATTTCTTTAGCGATACATTTGTAGAAAAAGGACTTGAAATTCTTTCTTACGCTTTGGATGGATCCCCATCTTTGGACATTACAACTCCAGAAGAAGTTTTACTTGCCCAAGCCGGAGCTATGATTTCAATGGCAACTTCTTGTTCCTCTTTAGGAATTGGAAGTTTACTGTCTCTTTCAATCTATTCAAGATATAAAATTAATAAATCATTGACATCATCTATTTTACTACCTTTTGCTTTAGAAGATGCTGCAAAATTCAAAACTGCTAAATTAGATACAATTGCTCATTTATTTAGAATTGTTGATAAAGATACAAATGGCGAAGATGCCGCAAAACTTCTTGTAGAAAATGTAAGACAAAGAATTGCACAAGCAAATCTACCAACAAGATTAAAGGATTTAAGACTTTCAATAGAACAACTTTCTTTAGCAGTTGAAGATGTAAGTAATACAAATATTATGAACACTCTTCCTAGAAGTATGACAACCGACGATTTATTTGATTTTGTAAAGGTAGCTTACTAATGATTGAACCTGGAAAACTATTTCAGCTGGAAGGCGGTCAAAAAAGACGCAAATTAGCACTTACTTTTGGCGCCTTGGAAAGAGACATTCAGGGAATTGCAGAAAAAGGAACTGAATATTCATTTAAATCTTTACCAAGAGCTGAATATATAAAACAAGTTGTAAAGGTTTTATTAAAAGATCCAAAACTTGAACAAACATCAGCAGATGAACTCAAAAGATTAATATCTCAAGACCCAATAGACGAACTTAGAGTTTGTAATTACGCAAGAAATGAACTTTTAGCTTTAATTGGTACATTTCCTGCAGAATGGGATCTTATAATTGCCCCTCATTCATCTCCTGTAAACGAAGAAGGAATTGTAAAAGAAAGAGAATTTTTCCCAGGCATTGCAGTTTACGCAGAAGATATACGTTCTCCCTTTAATTTAGGTTCAATTTTCCGTTCTGCAGAAGCAATGGGAGCAGAAAAAGTTTATATTTCACCATTTTGTACAGATCCAGAACAATCAAGAGCTATACGAAGTGGTATGGGATGTATTGAAACTTTAGGTTACACCCGCTGTTCATTAAACGAATTGCCAAAAGACCTTCCTATTTTTGCCCTGGAAACTGGTGGAACCGATATAAATGAATTTAAATTTCCAAAGGAAGGAATCTGTATAATCGGTTCTGAAGAGTTAGGAGTTAGCCCAGAAGCATTAAACATCGCAACTTACGGTAGAGTTTCTATTCCAATGAAAGGATTAAAAGCATCATTAAATGTAGGTGTTGCATTTGGAATCTTAATGCAAAAATGGGTTGAAAGTTTAACAAAAGACTCAAATAATTAATATTCTAGTTTTCTGATTTAAGTTTATTTAAAATACAATTGAGTTGTTCTTCTGTAGTAATACCAAATACTTTTAGAATTGTTTTATCAATCTGATAGAATTCAATCATTTTTTCTTCATAAAATTTTAAAAATTCTGCAAAATAGATGATTTGTCTTACACTCTCCATGCCTTCAGGAATATGACGTGCATTATTCCAATTACCCATTAAAGTAGCATAATGATCAGAAAAGCCTAATTTTTTGGCATAAATCATAGAAATATTTGCATTTGAATTACCAGAATAGAATAAATCCAAAATTTTATCTGTATCTTCAAATTCATTACTTAATTCATTACTGTAATCAACCTGTTCTTTAGAAACATTATCCAAAAGAATAGCGCCAATAGTATTTATTAATCCCAAAGTATAAATTTTTCCTATTGGAAGATTTGGATTTAATTCCGGGAAATTTTTAGTAATATTATAAGCATAAAAAGCAACATCTTTGGCGTGCTTATAC
>CAMGTC010000278.1 GCA_946061765.1 uncultured Treponema sp. | reverse complement strand
GCTAAGAACAATTCTGAAAATGTATCAGACAATCAGGGGGATTCTATTGTAAATTCATTAGGGGATTCATCAAGTTTAAGCAGTAGTAGAAAAAATTCTTCTGCCGAAAGTGAAATTAAAGATGCTTCATTGATGGCAAAGGCTATAAGTTCTGTGTTATCAGGTGAAATTTCTTAAGATTGATGATATAGTTATAATATATAAAAGTAATTTTATTAAAAATTATATTTGAGGGAAAGCATATGCCAATTAATGACGAACAAGAAGAAGACGATCTTTGGATGGAATTAAAAAAAACAAAGTCTCCTGCATTGCGTGAAAAATTTATCAAACAGTATATGCCTTTGGTAAAATATGTTGCTGGAAAAGTAGCAGTAGGAATGCCAAGTAGTGTTGAGTTTGATGATTTAGTTGGCTTTGGACAGTTTGGTTTATTAGACGCTATAAATAAATATGATGTTTCAAAAAACGTAAAATTCAAGACCTATGCAGTAACTAGAATTCGTGGTGCCATATTTGATGAATTAAGACAAATTGACTGGGTACCTCGTTCTGTTAGACAAAAATCTCGCGAAATTGAAGATGCAATTGTATCTTTAGAAGCGAAACTTGGAAGAACTGCAACTGATACAGAAATTGCAGACTCCTTGAATATGACAGAAGATGAATATCATAGAACTATTATGAAAGTTTCTGGTACTAGTGTACTTTCTTTAAATGATGTTTGGTATGCTGGAGATGATAATGATAATATGTCTATTGGAAATAATATAGAATCTCCATCAAGCTTAAATCCAGATGTAATTGCTGAGCGTGAAGAAATTAAAAAAGTAATTGCTCAGGCAATTAGTGAACTGCCAGAAAAAGAAAAAATGGTAATAGTACTTTATTATCATGAAGACCTCACTTTTAAAGAAATTGGTGAAGTATTACAGGTAAGTGAATCGCGTATTTCTCAGTTACACACAAAGGCAAATTTACGTTTAAGAGCTAAACTCACAAATATTAAAAAAGGTATTATCTAGAATTTAATATGGTTACTTTAGATAAAATCCGACAAGACATGAAATCTCGCCTTGATATCGATAAAGATTTACACCAGGTAGATGTAAATGCCGATACCATTGATGAAGCTTTAGCCGATGCTGCTGTTCAACTTGATACAAAAGTTGCAAATCTCCAATACGAAATTGTTGAACGAGGTAGTGAAGGTTTTTTAGGTCTTGGAAAAAAACACTGGGTTCTAAAAATCTATCAGGATCCAAATACAATCAAAAAAGCAAAAAAACTTGCTTCAGACGGGCTCTTTGATGAAGAAGAACTTAATGAATCTGTTGTTATACAAGATAAAGACGGACTTTTCTTTATACGCCATTTTGCTTCAGACATCATGTTAAAAGTTATTCCTCCTGTTGGAAATGGTGAACCAATTGTTTTAAGAGATGTTCTGGATGAAATAAAACGTGCTGATACTCTAGAATTTGATGAAGATGCAGTTAAAAAATTTGTAAAGACCGGTACAGACGGAAAATATGAGTTAGTTGGCCAGTATAAACATATTTCGGCCGGAGATGTACTTATTGGCGTTGATGTAACCAAAGATGAAATTGTTGCTTCAATTATTGTAGAACCACCATCTATGAGCGGTGCAGAAGCTTCTGAAGAAATGATTGAAAGAGCCTTGCGAGCCCAAGGTATAGATGAGTCTTGCTTTGAACACGATAAAATTCAGGAATTTGTTGATCATCCTGTCTACAAAATCCCATTTGAAGTTGCTCACGCTGTTATGCCTGTTGATGGTCATGATGCTTATATTTCTTACAATTTTGAAACTGACCCAAGTAAGATTAAAGCTAAAATTTCTAAACAAGGTAATATAAATTACAAAGATATTAATAGAATTCAAAATGTAATTGCTGATCAGCCTCTTGCAACAAAAATACTTGCAGAAAGAGGAAAAGGTGGTCACACACTATTTCGAAGATATCTTGAGGCTAAAAATGGTAAAGATATTCCAATTCAGTTAGGAGCAAATGTAAAACTGGATCGAGACGGCGTTACAATTAAAGCAGAAATTGACGGTGAAGTTATGCTTGTAAATGGAAAAATCACTGTAGAGCCTGTTAAATATCTTGATGCTGTTAATCTTAAGACTGGTGATATTAAATTTGTTGGTACTGTTATTATTAAAGGAAATGTAGAAGACGGTTATAAAGTTGAAGCTACAAATATTGAAGTAAATGGCATTGTCGATAAATCAAGACTTGAAGCCACTGGAAATATTGTTGTACGACAGGGAATTTTTGGAAAAGGCGAAGGTTATATAAAAGCTGGAAAATCTCTTTGGGCTAAATTTATAAATGATACAACAGTAGAAGTAGAAGAAAATGTAATTGTTTATGATTCCATAATGAACTCAACTGTTACGGCAATGAAGAATATTGTTGTAAAAGGTAAAAAAGGCCAGATTACAGGTGGACATCTTTCTGCAACAGAGGAAATATGTGCCCGTAAAATTGGTTCTCCTGGTGGTGGTACAGAAACAATTCTTGAAGTTGGTATTGACCCAAGGGCAAAAAAACGTCTTGAATATCTTCAGAAAATGCAGGCTGATTCAACTAAGGAACTTGAAAAAAACGAACTTGACATACAAAATCTTGAACAGCAGAAAAAACTGCGTAAAAAACTTCCTCAGGAAAAAGAAGATAAGTTAAGAACACTAAAAGAAAAAAATGATCAGATTACTAATGAATTGGATGAAATGACTGAGGAAATTGAAAAAATTCAGGCTCATTTAAGAGAATTAAAGGCTATTGGTAAAGTAAAGGCAGAAGGTACAGTGTATGCTGGTGTAAAGATTTATGTTCGTGATTCACTTGACGAAGTAAAAATGGATACATCTGCTGTTACTATCTACTATGATAAAACAACGTGTCATAGAGGCCCTTATGAACCACCTTCATTAAAAGAGGATCAACCAGATGGCTATACAACCGATTGACCTTCAGACAATGTATCAACAGCAATCTAATATCTCAAAAATTGTTAATACACAGCAGCAAGCGGCATTAACAGAACAAATGCAGCAGGAAAATAATATTCAAAAAAATCTGGAAAATAATAAGTCGGTACAAAAAACTCAGACCGAAAAAGCAGAAGCGAATAAAACAAACGAAAATGGTTCTGATTCTTCAGATTCTGCTTCTAAAAAATCACCTGAAAGACATCAGAAAATAAAAGAAGAAGATACTCCTTTTGAAAATACAAATAAATATACTCCTCCTAATTTAGGCAAAATAATTGATATTTCCAGTTAGGAGTCTTATATGATCGCTTACATTTCTTTATTTTTTTCCCTAATTTCATTATTTTTGCTGGTAATTTTATTAATCCGCTTTAAAAAATTATTTTCAACCGAAAAGATTCTCGAAAAAATCACTCAATACATGGAAAAAAGACTTACAGAAATTAATTCTGTTACTTCAAGAGATTTAGATCTTTTAAGGTCCTCTTCAGAAAACATTCATAATCTTTTAAATGAATCGGAAGAAGTGATGAAAAAATATCAGGAAGCTACCAACCGATTAAGAAAAGTTATTGCTCAAAGTGAAAAATCAGATTTTAATATTTTAAAAAATAAAAATAAAGATTCTGACTTAATCCTGGAACTAAAACAATAAACTAAAAATGAAAAAAAATCTGAAAATTCTTTTTATACAGATTTATTAAAAA
>CAMGTC010000277.1 GCA_946061765.1 uncultured Treponema sp. | reverse complement strand
AGTTTCTGACTGGTAGTAAGTTTTCAAACTGTTATGTTGTTTGATTTAAACCTTCATAATTTACATAAACTTAACATTTTTTTGATTGCAATTTTTCAAAAATCGTCTATAACATAATTATGATTTTTATCCTTGAAGATGATGACAGCATTCGAAAGCTGATTAATTATTCTCTAAAAAGTCAGGGATTTGAAGTTCAAGATTTTCCTTTACCTTCACTTTTCTGGCAGGCGTTAGAAACTCAGACTCCAGATCTTCTTTTACTTGATATTATGCTTCCGGAAGAAGATGGTATTTCTATTTTAAAAAAACTGCGTTCCAATCCTAAAACTTCAACTATTCCTGTAATCATGCTTACTGCAAAAGATTCTGAATATGATATTGTTACAGGTCTGGATGCAGGTGCCGACGATTATGTAACTAAACCTTTTGGTATGATGGCATTAGTTTCACGAATCAAAGCTGTTCTTCGCCGTTATGAAAAATCTGATTCTAAAAAGGAAGTTCTGGAAGCCGGTGGTATTACCATAGATGAAAACCAGCATACAGTTTTTGCAGGTTCACAGCAGATTTTTCTTACAGTTAAGGAATTTGATCTCCTGGCTCTTCTCATCAAAAATCGTGGAAATGTTCTTACAAGGGAACAACTTCTTGAATCAATTTGGGAAGTTTCAACAGATATAGAAAGCCGCACCGTTGATGTTCATATTCGTACTTTGCGGGCAAAACTTGGTGAATACGAAAAAAACATCGAAACAATCCGCGGAGTTGGATATAAGTTAACTTAGGAATGCAGAAAGCGGAATTAAGAATTGGGCGTGCCGGCAACAAGTAGCCGTCGTGCGTTCCGCAATTCCGCTGTCGCTCCAATGCCTTTGGCATCGCTTCGCGTTGCTCCATGCACTCACGCATTAACATAAAGGAGATTGCTCAACATGAAACCAAAATCACTAAGCTTTAGAATCTTCATCAACACTTTTTTTATTGGAACTCTTATTTATTTTATCTGTGCATTTTTATTCATATCCAATATGTACAGTTACTTTGAAAACCAGATTTTTTCTGAGCTGCAAACTGAAAGCAACTTTCTGGAAACTTATGTTTTACAGGGAAATCTGGAACAGCTTGAAAATCTTCAGACTGCAAACAGAATTACCTTGATCCACTCTGACGGAACCGTTTATTTTGACAATTCTGTTGATGCAGCCTCTTTGGAAAATCATGGTAGCCGTCAGGAATTTCTTGGGGCCCTCAGTAAAGGATCAGCTCAAATTTCCCGTTTCTCTTCTACTATGACAGAAAAAACTTTGTACTTTGCAAGACAACTTTCCACTGGAGATGTACTTAGAATCAGCTGTAATCAGCATTCAGTCTGGGTGTTGATTTTGGGAATGAGTCAGACTCTTTTAATTATGCTTGTAATCGCAGTAATCATCTCTGGTATTTCAGCTTCCTGGATCAGTAAAAAAGTAGTAGACCCTCTAAATAAAATAGATTTAGAAAATCCAGAAGACAGTGCTGTTTACGAAGAATTAAAACCTTTTACAAAACGAATTGCAGAAGAAAACTATGAAAAATCCCAGCGAGAAGAACTTCGACAGCAGTTTACTGCAAATGTAAGCCATGAATTAAAAACTCCACTTACAAGCATCAGCGGATTTGCAGAAATTTTAAAAGCTGGCGGAACTGATGAAGCTACCACAAAAGATTTTGCCGCTTCTATTTATGATGAATCCCAGAGAATGATAGCTTTAGTAAACGATATTATCAAACTTTCTAAACTTGATGAAAAATCTATCAGTCTTGAAAAAGAGGCCATAAGTTTACGTGAAATGTGCCGGGACGTTATGACCGTACTTTCTGTCAGTGCTAAATCAAAAAATATTACAGTAAATCTGACTGGGGAATCAGGTCTTATAAACGGAGTTCAGCCTGTAATTTACGAAATGGTTTATAATTTAATAGACAACGCCATAAAGTACAATGTTCAAGATGGTAAAGTTGATATTAATCTTCAGAATCTGATGGAAAGTCATAGAGTAATTCTTACCGTAAAAGATACAGGAATTGGAATTCCTGCCAATGAAAAAGAACGGATTTTTGAACGCTTTTACAGAATCGACAAAAGCCGCTCCAAACAAAACGGCGGTACAGGATTGGGACTCAGCATCGTAAAACATGCCGCAAAATATCATGAAGCAAGTATTCTGGTAAACAGCGAAGTTGGAAAAGGCAGTACTTTTACAGTAATTTTCCCAGTTTAGTTTTATCTTATTAGTAAAAGCATTTATATTTCAGCCTGGAAAAAACAATCACCACTTTGGATACATCCAGGCAATCTATCTGGAATTATCATTATAAAAAAGATGACAACTGATATGTAAAAAATTTACATAAATTTTACATAAACTTAATTTTCAAAATTACAGCATTTTGCCATATTTGAATTATGGTATTGAATGTATTTTCCCAGATTGTAGGATTTATTGGCTCACTTTGTCTTCTTCTTTTTGGTATGAACATGTTGAGTAACGGTATTCAAAAAGGAGCTGGCAGCGGTCTTCAGAAATTGCTGGGAAAAATTACCGGCAACAGATTTTATGCAGTGCTTACAGGCATTGGTGTTACAGCCATAATTCAGTCTTCTGGAGCAACTACTGTTATGGTTGTTTCCTTTGTTAATGCAGAAATTCTTACTCTAGAACAGGCAATCGGTGTAATTTTTGGAGCTAACATTGGTACTACAGTCACAGCCTGGATAGTTTCTCTTTTTGGATTTAGTTTTTCAATTTCTGCCCTGGCCATTCCTCTTTTTGGGTTTGGATATATCCTAAAATATTTCAAACGTTTTAAAATTCATAATTTTGCAGAAAGCTTTATGGGCTTTGCATTACTTTTTATGGGACTGGGACTTTTAAAAGAAAGCCTTTCTCTTGGACCTGCTGCAAGTCTCATTTTTTCTACAATCAATAGTTGGGGAATAGGTGGCATTCTTCTTGGAGTTTTGATTGGTGCCATTATAACAGCCCTTATCCATTCCTCATCTGCAATGACAGCAATTGTTCT
Source organism: uncultured Treponema sp. (assembly GCA_946061765.1). Lineage (GTDB taxonomy): Bacteria > Spirochaetota > Spirochaetia > Treponematales > Treponemataceae > Treponema_D. Next base: position 667 of record CAMGTC010000277.1, on the reverse strand, counting down.
TACCATGGCTGCCAACGGAACTTTAAGCTGGGAATTAAGTGCCGCAATTGTTCTTGGAAGCAACATTGGTTCTACTGTAGACGCGGTTATGTCAAGTTTTGGTGCCAGTGTAAATGCCCACCGAACAGCCTTAGTTCACTTTGCCTTCAATGTAACGGGGACACTTCTTGCTTTGCTGATTTTTAACCCCTTCCTGAATCTTATAGATTTTATTGTACCTCTAAAACCAGCTGAAAATATCACAACCCACATTGCTATGCTGCATACCATCTTTAATTTCTGTGCCACATTGATTTTCCTGCCATTTATAAAGCAGATTGCAATTTTGACTCGAAAAATAATTCCTGATACACAGGCAGAACAAGATCAGCATTATCATTTTCCTGCAATTTTGCCCCACACAAGAATCAGTGCAGATTTGTACTCTTTTCAGATAAAAAAAGAAATTACAAAAATGAGTGCTAAAATTATGGAAATGTTTGATTCAGTCAGTAACAGTTTTATCAATCCTAAAAATGCTGATTCTGAAAATGAACGTGTAAAAAAACTTGAAAATTACATAGATGAAATGAATGATTCCATAACAAATTTTCTGCAGAAATGTGCACGCCAGCCAAATGCAAATCACGATGACAGAATTTATTTTTCAACTTTAATTCACATTACA
>CAMGTC010000276.1 GCA_946061765.1 uncultured Treponema sp. | reverse complement strand
AGAAAACATTTGGATGTACGAGATTTGTTTATAATTACTATCTTAATAAAAGAAACCCCCTTTTTGACAACATTGAAAAACTTTTCTATTCATTTGAACCAAAAATCGCAAAATCCAGCGGACTATTATCTTCTGCAAGAATTGCTGTTCCACCACAAATGGAATTCAATATTAAAGAAAACAACTGGGATAAAATCCTTAGAGCTATGGAGCAAAATAAAAAAATCAAGGCTAGATATGTTGCACCTTGGTATAAGCCAGAAAAAAATGAAATTCAGAGAACGCTTTGGCCATATCAGATTCTACTTGATAATGGAACCGTTTATCTTTTTGCACATAGTGAACATTACGGTAAAGAATATCTTTATGATATTAATAAATTTGAAGGCATCACAATTACAAATGAAGAGTTCGAACTTCCTGACGACTACGATTTTACAAAAAGATGCAAAGGTGGTCGTCTCGGAGCTTTCTCAAGCGATAAAGTTGAAAATTATGAAATTGAAGTAACAGGATATGCAAGTTACTGGATTAAAGATCATAAATGGGCAGATGACCAGACTTTTGAAGAACTTGATGAAGAAGATGTAATTATCAGATTCTCTTCATGTCAGTTTGCTAAAGTAAAGGAATTAGTCCTTAGCTTGGGTTCTGGAGCAAAACCTCTTGCTCCAAAAAGACTTGTAAACGAATGGAAAAAAGAAGTTACAGCGATGTATGAAAACATGAACAGATAAAAAAAGGACTCCAGTTTTCACGCTGGAGTTCTTCAAAAATAAATTATTTATCTAATTTATTACTAAGTTCTGCAATCTGCTTTTGCAGTTCTGCTATTTACTTATTCAAATCCTTTATTGTAACTGTAGTTTCTCCTGATTCATCTTCAAGATACTGTCTACATGATTCATCAATTGAATCTACAACAATTCCTACAAATACATTCATAATAATGAATGCTGATAACAATGCAAAAGTAACAAAATAAATCTAGGCCCAACTATGCAACTGAATAATAGGTCTAGCTATTTCACTACACCAGGAATCAAAGGTCATAATCTGGAAAAGAGCCAGCAAAGAGTTCCCTAAGGTGCCAAAATAATCTGGGAATTCTGATCCGAATATATGTGTTCCAATAATGGCATATACGTAATAGATTATGAATAAAAGAACCAAAGTCCAAACAATCCCTGAAAAAGATAAAACTATAGCTCTGAGAATTCGCTGTAAATGTTCCAAACCATTTACAAATTTCATTGCCTTTATCGCTCTGAAAGATTTTAAAGCTTTAATAATTCTTACAGAACGGAAAATCTTAAAGACACGGAAAACTGTAAAATAAGGAAGAGTTGCAAATATTGAAATAAGAACTATGGTTAGATCAAAGATATTCCATTTGTACTTAAAAAAATCTTAATTAAATGCAATAAATTTCAGTAATAACTCTATAACAAAAATCCATAGACAATTTTGATCAATAATGAACAATACATTTTCATGAGCTAACCCGAACGGAGTTGTTTCCAAACCAAGTGTAATCACATTTACAAAAATTACAGCTAGAATGAAATATTCAAACCAGGTATCGGCTTCACCATCGACATAATCTTGTAATCGCTTAATAAAAGATTCTTTTTTTTCTGCTATTTTTTCTTACCTATCAACAAAAAAAGCGGTCAAGCTTTTCTCAACCGCCTTTAGTTTTCATGATAAAAAACTCAATTACAGAGCAGGACTATGTTTTCCCTTATTCACTCCATCAGGATGTCTTGAACACCATCCTGATACCAAATTTGCAATTGTAGAATTCGTCCGTCCACAATACTTACAAACATACTGTGACTTTTCTGCCCCTTCATAAAGAACATGCTTTCCTCTTGAAGGTCCATCTGGATGTCTTGAACAATTGTTAGCTGTCAAACTTGATACAGATGAATACTTTGACCCACAATACATACAGTAGTAATTTGCCATTTTTTTTCTCCTTGTTAGCTAGATATGCTGAAAGGATACAATGGTAATCCTATCAAAATACGATAGCATACATCAATTATTACACAATTTTGGAGAAAATTAACTTTTTGGTTTCTCCTATTTACCATAAATTTCAAATCTTTCTACCAGAACAGAAGAGCAATTACTTGAAAAACGTACATCTTTCCTTAATGCACTGCTGGTTGATTCCGCTGTATTCGCATTTTACTGAAGAATATTCCAGGTGAACATCATAGTTTTTGTTTACATATTCAACTGCATTTTTGAATGAAATCATGGCATCTCTTTTACAGCAGCGGGGCCCGTTGATTTTTCCCAGTTCCCCAACTGCTGCTGATGTAAACTTCATGTGATTTCCCCATGTTCCGTCTGTAGACAAAGGACCTGTTCCGTCAATTATCGCTAGGGCTGCACCGCAGGAAGAAATTGCACCGCATATTCCCCAAAGTCCGCACATGGCTCCAGGCATACGAAGTCCTTCAAAAAGAATTTTTTCAAGGGCTGAATCAATGTCAATTTTTCCGCCGGCATTATAAAAAGCCATTAGAAGACAGGCACCATCAAGAATATGATGCTCAGGGCCATGAATGTTGATGTATTCATTTTTAACAATGTTTCTGAACATCTTGCAGGGATCATTCCCTTTTTCATTCTTGATATCCTTAATTATGATTTTTGCCTTTTCTTCTACTGTCATTTTGCAACTCCTATTTCATAACCTTTAACTAAATTGATTTTTCTGTACATTCCCGGTGTCATTCCAAAATGCTTTTTAAAACAACGGCAGAAATATGCATCAGATTCAAATCCGGTTTCCATGGCAATAAAATCAATTTTATTCTCTGTAGATTTTAACAGTTCCGCAGCTTTTTTCAATCTGACTGAAACAAGATAATTCACCGGAGTACCATTCAAATATCTTGTAAAAATGTTTAGGGCTGTACTTTTACTGACATTAACCGAATTTGAAATATCTTCCAGTGATATTGCTTCTGCATAATTTTGATGAATATATTGCATCATCATCTGAAGCTGTGCTTGTCCCCTTATTCTATTTTCCGATTCACAAACCTGATTCGAAAAATCAATATTTCTATAAATCTGCCCCCATAATTCTATAAGCGCTTGTTTTGTTTTCAGTTCCTTCAGATCATCTTGTTTTTGTACTTGAATAATTTTTTCTAACAGTTCAATTATTTTTTTATGACTATGATTCGAGGAAGAAAATTTCACACATTTTGTGGAAGCCTGTAAAATCGGCAGAATAAATTTTTTATAAATAAAGCTGTCTTCCGAAGATATAAAACAGGGGGCAAACAGAAAATTTGGAACTATGGCGTTTTGATTTGATGAGAATTTATGAATGACTTTTGTATTAATGAAAATCGCATCTCCTTCATTCAGAACAAAATTCTCTGTTCCTGCAAAGCAATCTACAGTGCCCTTTTTTACCAGCATTATTTCCAGTTCAGAATGCCAGTGCCAGTCTATCAGACGGAAGTCAAACATATCCATTGATTCGTCGTAAAATTCAAAAGCATAATCCGGCTTTCCATGAGAAATGGTTTCCCGTAAAGTTTCATCTGTCTGAACTTTAGAAAAGCCTGTTGCGGTGTTCTTGATTCTGGCTTCTTTCAAAATATACCTCAAAAATCAAACTGAATTACGATATAGTGCAATAAAACAGTGATTTAATTCAAGTTTTAATTATAAAACTATTATATATTACAATTATGAGTACAACAACTAAACCAA
>CAMGTC010000275.1 GCA_946061765.1 uncultured Treponema sp. | reverse complement strand
TAGGAATTCATTTTGATTCGATTGCAGTAAATGAAAATCTCCCTGACCCAAAGGATGTAGTTTTTTATGCCGTAACGATGAACGCAAGAAATGAAAAAGATGCCTATCTTGTTACAGGAAATATCAAGCATTTTCCCGAGAATTCGTTTGTTATAACACCTCGACAGATGTTGGATATTGTAGAAGGCATTGAGGATAACGCCTAACAAGAGGTTCGTAGCCGACACGCGGTCAAGCCGCGTGCGGTACAACCCATTGTTATGCTCACAGCCCACTGGGCTGGTAGTTTTATAGAAAAATAAAATTTGAGTTTAACATTTTTATCCGTATCCAAAAAAGGAAGAAAAAATGAAAACTCAGATTTTAGACAAACAATCTTTTCAGATTTCAGAAGAAGATTCAAAAAGAATTACTAGCCTTCGATTTTTACTAATTGTATTTGTCGTGTTCATACATGCAAATCTAACACCAGATGATGCATTGAATTATTATCATTACGATTTTATACAACCCAAATGGATAGAAGTATTTAAGAACTTTATTTGTTATACTCTTGGCGGAGCTGCCGTACCATTGTTTTTCTTGTTTGCTTCATACCTGCAGTTTTCGAAAAATGATTCATATCCAACTCTTTTGAAGAAAAGAAGTAAATCATTACTTTTACCTTACATTCTATGGACTGTAATAACAGTAATTCTGTATTTTATTGCACAGTCAATTCCTCAGACTGCTCCATACTTCCAAAATCCAATTAATATCGTACGAGCTTGGAAGGGTTTTGATTGGATTAAAATCTTTACATATCATAATGACATTTTTCCTCTGGTTTATCAGTTCTGGTTCTTACGAGATCTTATGATTTTGATTATATTATCCCCTATATTAAAATACCTCTGTAAAAAATTTGCTGGAGGAATGTTAGTTTTTGTTTCTGTTTTTGCCATAAAAGGAATTCCTATTTTTTGTGTAAATACTGGAGCATTATTCTTTTATATTGCTGGATACTATTTTGCAGCGTATAAAATATCATTCTTTAAGATTGCCGACAAAATGAAGATTTATGAATACATCACTCTGTTAGCTTTGACGATTCCATTTGATTTAATGTTTGAAAGTAAATACAATTTCGGTTTTATAAAAACACTAATATCATGTTTGTTCTTTTTGAAACTTTCATCAAGTTTTATAAAACATCAAAATCTTTATGGCAAATTAAAATACTTGGCAGGATATTCATTTTTCCTTTATGCAGTTCATACTCCATTCCTTGGTACAAGTATCAACAAAATCTCACAACAAATAATTCCTTTGCATGGAATTCTTTGTCTTGTTCAATTTTTATTGGCGTCATTCCTAACAATTGTGTTTGGAACTATTTTTGGTATTTTGTTAAATAAAATTTGTTCTCCAGCTTTCAGATTATTGAATGGTGGCAGAAAATAGTACTTGATTTCTGAATTGGACTATGTTATATTTCAATTAGGGTGAGTCCTACCCTCAAGTGGAATCCTTAAAAGCAGTGACCCCTACTGTAAGTGGGAACTTTAAAAGCGGTGAGTCCTACCGTTAAGTGGAATCGATAAAGCCGTTTTTCAGTTTGCTCTGATGCGGCTTTTTTTATTACAGGAAAATATGGAACAAGAGCGTCTTAATTTATACTACATGGATATGAAATACATACGTGATTTGCACAATGCCGATGATCGTGTCCAATCAGTTTCCCCTCAAATTCATAAAAGTAATCGACCATTTGTCGGAATTGTTGTAATTTGCGGAGAACATAAATACTGCGTTCCATTGGATTCAGCAAAAGAAAAACATAAAACTCAGAAAAACGATGTCGATTTTACAAGAATCTTTGATGGTGATAAATTAATCAGTGTTCTAAATTTCAATAACATGATTCCCATCGATAATAAATTTATTTGTAAAATTGATTTAAGTCCAAATCCAAAAGATAATCCTGCACAGGCACATTATAAGAAATTATGTATAAAAGAAATAGAATGGTGCCGTAAAAATCAGGAAGCCATCGTTAAAAAAGCGAATAAATTATATTACCTTGTTCAAAAAACAAATTGCAGTAGTATGCTCAAGAAAAGATGTAACGATTTTAAGAAACTTGAAAAAGTATTGGAAAAATTGTTGCAAAAAGAAAATAAAGCATAACAAGAAGTTCAAAGCCGACAAACCGGTCAAGCCGGTTTGCGGTTTAACTCATTGTTATGTGGACGCCCGCACTGGGGCGCATGTTTGTAAAGTAATAGTCTAAAAATCAAAAATATAGTATATTATTATGGTATGGTTGCCCTTTCAGAAACACTTGAAAAAGAGCGAATGTCTCATGCTGTAGAAACTTCCGTTAATCATAAGGAATTCTTCGGGCAATATTTTACTTCATATCCTATAGCAAAATTTATGTCATCCTTATTTCCTGCAACAGATAAAAAGATAAAGTTGCTCGACCCAGGAGCAGGAATAGGAACACTTTCGTGTTCCTTTATGGAAAGAGTCTTAAAAGAAAAATGGAACATTCCGGAAATTCATATTTCAGCCTACGATATTGATAAAGATGTATATAATACATTGGATGAAAATATAGCCTCGTCAAGCTCGGCTTTTAAAAAATCTGATTATGAAATTTTTTCAGAAGATTTTTTGGAAAAAACATCTTTTGAATATACATGGAAAATCAATGAAACTTACACTCATGTAATAATGAATCCTCCGTATAAAAAGATTCTGACAAATTCAAAAGAGAGGCAGTCTGCACGTGCTTTCGGATTGGAAACAGTAAATCTATATTCGGCATTTATGGGAGCTGCGATTTCGCTTACAGAGGACAACGGCTATATTGTTGCGATTGTTCCGAGAAGTTTTTGTAATGGTGTCTATTACAAGCCATTCCGTGAGTTTATTCTAAAAAATTGTGCAATCAAACATATTCATCTGTTTGAATCTCGTGATAAAGCCTTTAAGGATGAAGCTGTTTTGCAGGAAAATATCATAATCATGCTTCAGAAAAATGCAGAACAGGGAAATGTAAAGATTTCATATTGTAATGACGATTCTTTCATAGGTCTTTCTGAGTTCGATGTTCCGTTCAATGAAATTCTGCATGAAAATGATAGCGAAAAATATTTCAATATCCCTACAAAACAGCAAATTGGAAATGAAAATTTAACTGTTTACTCAAATCTCAAAGATTTAAATGTAAAAGTGTCAACAGGCCCGATTGTTGATTTCAGGATGAAAAATCTTTTGCTTAAAGATTATGCAGAAAAATCCGTACCATTAATTTATTCTGTTCATTTGAAAAATCATCGGCTTTCTTGGCCGCAGGAATCAAAAAAGCCAAACGCAATTTTAGAGTCCTACGAAGTTAATAAACAACTTTTTCCGAAAGGCTTTTATGTACTTGTAAAACGTTTTTCCACAAAAGAAGAAACAAAAAGAGTTGTTGCTTCTCTTATCACCCCTGCGGATTTTGCAAAAGAAAATATTGCCTTTGAAAATCATTTGAATGTTTTTCATGTAAATAAATCTAGTCTTTCCGAAAATATTGCCTATGGTTTAGTTTGCTGGCTAAATTCAACATATATTGATGAAAAATTCCGTCTTTTTAGCGGTCATACACAAGTTAATGCAACTGATTTGAGGAATCTTCCTTATCCTAATACTAAAGATTTGGAAAAATTAGGAAAACAATTGAAATCTGAAGAGAAATGGAATCAGAATCTTTTCGATAAACTTTCAAAGGTTGTAACAGAATGAAAATTGATGAACAAATAAAGCAAAAACTTGAAGAAGCAATCGACATTCTCAAAAAATTCGGAA
>CAMGTC010000274.1 GCA_946061765.1 uncultured Treponema sp. | reverse complement strand
ATAAGTGTAGTTGAAATTCTCAGAAAAAAGACAAAGAAATATTATAAGCGCAGTAAGAGATTTACTCCTCCAACTTCAATTTATCACAAAATGAAAATTGTTGATGATATAGTTCAACTTGGAAATATTATGGGTGAAGGATGGTTCTTAACTGCAGAAATGGTAGAGCTTATTGAAGAAGGTGTTCCAAGTATTGCTTGTATTCAGCCATTTGCCTGTCTTCCTAATCATGTTACAGGAAAGGGAATGATAAAAGAGCTTAGACGTCGTTACTCAGATGCTAATATTGCAGCTATTGACTACGACCCTGGAGCTTCAGAAGTTAATCAGATTAACCGTCTTAAACTTTTGCTTTCTAATGCTCCAATTGGAAAGCATCCTGATGAGGTTGCAGATAATAAAATTCTTGGGCCTGATGGAAGTTTAGTAGAAGCTCAAATTCATTATGCATCAAAGAGTTAATTTAACTTTAACCTTTAAACATGCCGAAAATAAAAGAGTATGAAAAAATCTTTAATTTTTGCATTTTTATTATTATGTTCAAGTTTTCTTTTTGCTGCATATAATTCTCTTGGAATTCCAGATTCTGCAGAGATTCGTCAGGGCCTTTTAGAGTCCTGGTTTCACTCTCCAATTGAAAGTCTAAGAGCAAAAGTTCCTGAAATCTATACAAATGATATTGGTCAAAAATTTCAGGTTCGCATGGAAGAAGGAGAATCTACTTTTAATATTTTTGTATCTCCTCAAAACAAAATTAAAGTGGATGTTTATACTGATTCTGGAGTTAAGGAAGAAGAACAATATGTTTATCCAGGAGATGCCCAGGGGTCTTTTGTAGTCATCAGAGATAAAACTAATGGTAAAACTTTAAGAGTCCGCTATTACTTTTTAAAAAACAGTGAAATTTATATTCAGTTTTCTCCTTATGGAAAACTTGCTCTTACAGATTTAATCATTTTTGGTAATTATGCTGCCAGAGGTGTTTCGACAGGAATTCCTTTTGACAGGTATTACACTTCTTCTTTTCAAGAAGTTATGAAAACTACAAAAAATGTACTTCCATGGAATTATGTTTTATCTAACCCAGATGATTATCACAGTGTAAAACAGATGATTGCTGTGATAAAAGAAAAATTACCAGAAATTCTTTATGCAGAGGATGCAATGTATGATGAATATAATCAGCTTGTACAGATTTCTAATGGAAAGTCATTTGATAGTATTCAGGAGGAAAATCTGGGTCAGGGAAAACTTTTTCTGTCTTCTGCTGGTTTTGTAAAGTGGATTGCCGATGGGCTTGTAGAACCAATTGCAGGAAGCCCATTAAAAAGAACCCCTTTGATAAAAGAAACTGTCAAAGTAAAAGATACGGGCTATCAGGGAATCCTGTCACAAAAATATAGTCTTTTTTTTGCTTTAGACTGGATTAGAAATCTTGCTTCGGCTGTAATTTCGGTTTATTCTGGACAGACTTATTTATTTGATAATTCAGGAGTTGATGTAAATATAAATCCTTTTGCTTCGGCTATAACAGATTCTGGTGTAGAAAATATTGTTACCTTTATCGAAAATAGTGGTTATAGAATTGAAGTTCTAAAATCATTGTTGTATGTTTTAGCTGCAACCGAACCTGGAACATTTTATTTTGGAGCAATCAGGGGAACAGATAGAACTGTAAAACCAGAAGTAATGGCTTTTAATGAATGCGTTGCATTTTTTCCTTACTTCTTAAACGATGGAGCTTTTGACTGTGCTGTATTTATGAATGGACGACAAATGACTCTGGAAAACTTTTGTATGTATTATCCAGAAACTTTTGTTTATTTGACAAGAGTTAAGAGCAGTGAAAATTTCTTTCCCCAGTAAGACATATGAAAAAAACTTTTACAATATTATTAGTACTCACAAATTTTATTTCTGTTATATGGGCATCAGAAGCTTCTCTTTATGATGAAGTTCGAGCTGCCTATAATTCAAAATTTTATCCGGGAGTTGTAGAAAAAGCTGAAAAATTTCATAAGACTTTTCCTGACTCCCTCTATGATGTTAATGTACAGCTGATGGAAGGATATGCTTTGATTAATCTTTTCCGTTATCAGCAGGCAATTCAAGCTCTTTCTTTAGTTGAAAAAAAACTGGAAGGAAATTCGTCAGAATTGTCTCAATGTCTTTATCTATTGGGATTGGCTAATTATTTTTTAAAAGATTATAAAAAAGCCCTGCCAAATTTTTATAAATCCTGTCAGTGCGAACTAGCTATCAACTCTAAAGAATATTACGATAAGTCCCTTTTATATAGTGCAAGAATTTATTATTCCCAGCAGGAATACAGCAAGGCTCTGCCAATTTTAGAATACATAATCAAAAGTGGAAATTCCTATTCCAGGTCCGATTTTGACGAAATTTTCCAGAAACTGATTATTACTTACACTAGTCTTGGAATGAATCAGGCCACAATAAGCCTTTATCAGCAGATAAATAAAGATGATTTTTCGGCAAAGGTCTATTTTACAATTACTTTATATTCTGGACAGGCTTATGAAGAAAGTGGAGATTATAAAAAAGCTTATGAATTATATTGCCAGGTAGTAGAAAGTGGACAGGAAAATCTTTCTGTGCTTGCAATGAAACTTGCTTATAGACTTGCCAGCGAACAAGATATTGCAGATCCAGCAGAAATTTTTTCAAAGGCAGTTGGGAATTTTCAAGATTCTCCAGATTTAGTTTGTGACTTTTGGATTAGGCTTGGTATTGATGAATTTAACAGGAAAAATTATCAAAAGGCCTCTTTATATTTTACTAATGCAAAAGATTATTCAAAAAATCCGTCTTATCAGGCTATTTTACTTTTTTATGATGCAAAACTTTGTGTAGAAATAGAAAAAGATTTTACAAAGGCCGAAAGAATTTTAGAACTTTTTGATAATCCTGCTCACTATAATCAGTTTTTTCCTGATTTTTCAGATTCATATTATACAGAATTGATGCAGGTAAAAATACTTTTAGGTAAAACTCAAGAAGTTTATGAACTTTACCAGAAAATTCAGAATCCTTTAATCCACTCAAAATATTTATATGCCTATGCTTTATATAAAAATTCCTCATACAATCAGTTAGAAGAATTTTTATCAACTTTAGAAGAAGATGAAGTTACCGGGGAAAATTTAAGTCTTTTTGAATTGTATGCATCGGTTTGTTCAAAATTGAATAAAATTAGTAAGGCTTGTAAGATTTACGAAAAAATTGACGGGGCAAATCTGCTTAGTCAAAATGCTTCTTTTGAGTATGCCAAAAACTTGTTTCATCTTTCTTCGTATTCAAAAGCTTGTGATTATGCCTTAAAATCTCAGAACAATCAGAAAGAATATTTTGCCGGCCTTTGTATGATTAATCTTAAAAATTGGAATAGGGCTCAGTCATATTTTATTTCCTATATAAAAAATCAGGGTGGAAAAGAAGATTTTAATTCTCTTGTCTATTATTACAAGGGCTATGCCGAATATTTGCTGGGGGATTTAAAAAATTCTTATCTTTCATTTATTCGTTTTACTAGTCAGCAGGATAAGCAGGTAAACGTATTTAACAGAAGAGCCTGTGAATATGCTGCTAAGGCTGCTCTTCAAAATGGTGATGTTAAAAATGCCCAGATTCAGGCCGAAAAACTTATAAAATTGCCAGGTGAAAAAAAAGAGGAAGAAGAGGCCATACTTTTTTGTGTAGAAATTTATAATAATTCAAAAGATTTTGATAAGGCTATTTCTCTTTTAAACACTTATAGCGGTGAAAATACAGAATTTGGACAGCAATGTCTTTATTTGCTTGCAAAAATCTACGAAAAGAAAAATGAT
>CAMGTC010000273.1 GCA_946061765.1 uncultured Treponema sp. | reverse complement strand
CAGCCAGACTTTCTCAAGTCCGCGGTCCTGGAGCCTTCTGAAAAGAGCTGAATAAGTCTCCTCAGATTCATTTTCCATGGGCTCTACAGCAAGTATTTCCTGTTGTCCTTCAAGATTTACAGCCTTTATGACCATTACGGCCTTGCTGGCAATCCGGTGATTGTCACGAATCTTTTCATAAAGTGCGTCGGCCCAGATTACCGGATATTCAGCCTCAAGTTTTCTCGTGCGGAACTCATCGACCATCTCGTCAAGCCCGTTGTTTATCTCGCTGACCTCAGACGCGCTCAGGCTTTCGATTCCAAGCCGTTTCGCAATCTTCTCAATCTTGCGGGTAGAAACTCCATTAAGCCAGCATTCCTGCACGACCTGAATGAGAGCCTGCTCGCTGCGTTTCTTCTCCGTCACGAAAAACGGAATGTAGCCTCCCTGTCGTAATTTGGGAACCGAAAGATAAACCGTTCCGAGCCTCGTGTCAAAGCGTCGGATTCTGTAGCCGCATCTGTAACCGGTACGGCTTTCTGCGTGAATCCCTTTTTCAGCCCCAGTCTTATGGGCAACCTCAATTTCCATGAACTTGTCCATTACCCATTGGAGCATTTCAAGCATCGGATCTTTTGCTGTTACAAAATCCAGTAGTTTATTTTCGAAAAATGTAGTATCGTTCTTCTTGGCCATTGTCTTTTCCTTTTGTTTGTTGTGGTAACTAACATTTTGGAATTTTCAATGGCTTTTTTCTACCCCAAATTGCGAACTTTATTGTACACTATCGATAATTGTAATTCAAATATAAGGAAGGTATTATTATGGGCGATTTAAGATATAACGAAATATATAGTCAGAATTCTCACGGAAAGCAGCATCCAATTATTAGCTTAAAACGTTATTCTGAGTCCTTAGTTGAATATGAACGTATTAAGGAAACAGAATCTCCTTCTCAGAAATCATACATAAATAATTGGAAAAAGAGTGTAATTCAAAATATTCTTGGGGAACCAACAAATAAATATCTCTACAGACAAGAAAGTACCTGTACCAACAAAAAAGACGTTAAAGTGAGGGCTATTTGTAATTATTCATTGGATAAATTGTTTTTTTCGATACATTTGGAGGAAACAGATAATCTTATAAAAATGTTAGGTTACAAAAAATATGATAATGTGAAAGTACAGCTCATGAGTAAAAATTTAAATTATGTCTGTGATGGAGAGGCTTCATACAATAGCGTGTCTTGTATATATCCAATAATTTCAATTCCTTTAGATGTTGCTTCTCGTTATTTACAGAGAGCAGAAGCATGGACATGTAAAATCATATTTAAGAATGATTATTTTGAATTCAATGTAACAGGGAATTTGTCTACAGCCTGGGCTCGTTAATTATTAGGGAAAGGAAAGTAATTTTTCGAGATATTTTATTGAGAAGATCTGAGAAGTTTTTCTTCATTCAGTTTATCAATGAAATCAGATAATGATAATTGGCAAAGAGGATATTCAATTTTTTCTTTATATTGAATTGTGTGCTTAGCTCTATAAACATCAAAATATGCTAAAACTTTAAGAAAATTTGCTACATTAAGTTTTTTATAGTCCTCATCTGCGTAAAGATTATGAGCAGCGATATTTCCGGCAATTCTTATGTTGTGAAAAGCTTTTTTTTGTTCTTCACTGATAAGATTACGCTCGCAAAGTGTCTCAATTGTGTTGTATAAAGAGTATTTGTTTGTTGTATCGTTAAATGTTTTTATAATATCAGGAAAACATTGTTTTATTTCTAGTTCAAGGACTGTTCTAAAATCGACTAATGAGAGAGGCCATTCTGAGGAACCTCTTGAAAGAGCAGAAAGGCATACATATCTTGCGAAGTCGTTGAGATGTACATATTTGTAAACCTTTTCGAATCCATACCACAAAAATTGATTAAAATCTGTTGCATAAACAGTATAAGATTTATCATTAATTTTAATTGTTTGATTACGGAGGTTATAAAAGGATTCTAACGTTTGTATAGGTTTGCTATTCAATCTTCTTATTGAATTACTTGCAACTTCTTTCCAATGTGGTACAGGAAAGAGGTCTTTTGCTTTTTTGTATTCAATTTTAGCGGGTTCAATTAATCCCTTTCGTTCAAGAGCCTCTGCATAGATATAGTGAATCATACCATCTGTTCCATAAACTTCATGCATTTTTCTAATTGCTATGAGACCATCAGAAGAATCTTCGGAATAAAACCTATTTGCAATTACTCCGTAACGCCAAATATCACGCCAAGTAGACATATAAACCTCGTGAAAGGCAATTATACCATGTTTTTAATCATTTTTGGAAACTTTCGAATATATTTCTGCCCTTTAGATAATTGATTCAAATGGAGGCAAATATGAAATATTTTAAGGTAACTGTAAAATTCGGACATGTTGGAAAAAGCAATTTTTATAAAGGCAATCTATACATCAAAGCAGAATCAAGAAAGGATGCAGCTGAAAAAGCAAGATATTGTCCTCGTGTAAAACATGACCATAAGGATGCAATCTTAAATGTAGAAGAAATCGACAAAGACTTATACTTTGAAGGCTTAGAAAAGAACCGTGCAATTAAGTATTTTTCATGTTATAATATTCAGGAACAAAGAGAATGTTTTTGTGAAATTGAAGAGGCCATCTTCAAAGAAAACGACGTTGAATGTAAACAAGTTAGACATTCAAAAAAGCGTTCTCTCAGAAAAACCTACAATGACGATCCTGATTTTGATTATTACAGACATAATAAAAACCTTGATTACTTTGTAGCTTAAGGGGCATTCGTTTATGACTAAAATCGTATTTGTTACTCTCATGATGGCTGATGACATGCATAAAAGACATTTTCCTGTAGATGGTAATTCCTTAATTGAATATCCAGGCGAAACCTATTATGCAATCAACTCTGTCTTGGCACAAACCTTAAAAAATGATGATGTTGTAAAAATCATTCTTCTTGAAACAAATGCCGGAGAAAAAGCCGGAAAGAAAAATGCCGAACTCTTTGAGAATGAATTAAACGAATTAAACAAAGCTGGTGCTTCAATCTCTTATCAGATAATTACATCTGAGTTTACCGGCGATAAATCTAAGTATAAGGAATTATATAAGTCCCTTGTAAAGAATCTTACAGAAGGTGCTGAATTATATGCAGATATAACCTTTGGAATAAAAACTCTTCCTATTTTAATTCTTAATGCCCTGCAGTTTGGTGAGAAGTTCTTTGATTGTTCTATCGGTAATGTCATATATCTCAAAACGGAATTTAAAGAAGGCAAAATCGTTGAAGGCTCTCAATGCATTTTTGACATAACCTCTTTGTATATGCTCTCAAGCTTTACAAACAATATAGAATGTTCTTCTGGAGAAAGAGCAATTTCTGCTCTTGATGCATTGTTTGAGGAATAATCTCAATGGACAAGCAACAGGCTTATTTAAAAATTGATGAACTATTCTCTCAATATATAGATACAGAAGAATCTTTTCGGCGTGACGCTATAAAATCAAAAATACTTAAAATAATATGTGATATAGTTAATTCAGATTTAGATTATAAACCGCATATAGAAAATGGTGACTTTGATTATCTTCCCATTTTAACAGCAACAAATGATGCTCTAAAATATTTCAAGCAAAAAGAAGAAGGATGTTTTCATTCTTATTTATTATCATGTATAAAAAATGCAGTTAATAAAGATTTAGAAAAGAACACTGGTAAAGGTTTCGCTTTGAATTATTCAAATATAAAAGAATTAAAAAAGGTAAAGAAACTGTTAACCCATTTTATCAGGCTGCCAGCTACAACTTCAGCGTGGCGCGTTTCCGCATTC
>CAMGTC010000272.1 GCA_946061765.1 uncultured Treponema sp. | reverse complement strand
AAATTGAAGTTTATGTTATTTTAAAATCATGAATTTCAATAAAATTTTAAGAGATGAAATTGTTTATAGAGATATAAATATTAAAGAGTTTGCTGGTAAATTAGATATACCGTATTCTTGTTTATTGAGTTATGTTGGTAAACGAAAATGCCGGCCTAGACTTGATTATGCAATTAAAATTGCAAGTGAATTGCATGTATCCCTTGAGTATCTAGTTATGTTCACAGCCAATTGGAATGGAAAAATTGTAAAAAAAAGTTGTATAATATAATAGAATTTTTAATCAAAACTTTGTATGCTAAAAATTATGCTGAATGCGTTAGACTTATTTTGTGGGTGCGGAGGTCTATCACTCGGTTTTGAAAAGGCAGGAATTAATATTCTGTTAGGAATCGATGCTTGGCAGGACGCAATAACCACTTTTAATCACAATCACAAAAACTCAAAAGGTCTTTGCGCCGACTTGTCTACACTTAATCCAAAAGATATTGAATCAGCCTTAAATAATAAATCTGTGGATATAATAATTGGTGGACCTCCGTGTCAAGGTTTTTCTGTTGCAGGAAAAAGAATAATTGATGATGAGCGGAATAAGTTGTATAAAAATTTTGTCAGATTTGTAGACTATTTTAAACCAAAAGCATTTGTAATGGAAAATGTGCCTAATATTCTTTCGATTGGTGGTGGAATTGTTAGGAATTCAATTGTTAAAGATTTCTCTGATTTAGGGTATAAAGTTGTTTATAAAGTTCTGACTGCTAGTGATTATGGGGTTCCACAAAATCGAAAAAGAGCGATTTTTGTAGGTTTGAAAAATAGTTCAGATTTTTCCTTTCCGGAAAAATCTGTTTTACATTTAACAACTTCATTCGAAGCATTGTCAGATTTACCTGAAAATTCATTAACAGATGGCTCCTCATATCCGATTGCTGCTAATTGTGATTATCAAAAATTGATGCGTGAAAATTCAAATAAAATTTTTAACCATGAAATTACTGAACATAGTGAAAGAACAAAAAACATAATTGCTTTAGTGCCTGATGGTGGAAATTATAAGAATTTACCACTGGAATTACAGCAAACAAGAAAAGTTCATATCGCTTGGACTCGTTTGAATAGTCAAAAGCCAAGTTTTACGATTGATACAGGTCATAGACATCATTTTCACTATAAGTTTAATCGTATTCCCACTGTTAGGGAAAGTGCCAGAATACAATCGTTTCCAGATGATTTCATTTTTCTTGGAACGAAGACTAGTCAATATAAACAGGTTGGTAATGCTGTTCCACCTTTAATGGCAGAGGCTATTGCTAAAAAAATAAAGGAGATGCTTGATGTATAAAATACCAGATCAATATTATTTTAGAATTCATCATGTTCGTCCTCGTTTTAAAGATGATGTAGAAAATGTACTTTTCTATATGGCTCATTGTTGTTCCTCATTAAAGGATTTACCTATCAATGAATACAAAGAAAAATTAAATATAATGATTCAGCTCTATCCTGAAAATGTAGGAAAAACTGAAAAAACAATTAATAATTGGCGAACAGAAATTGCTGCTTTGTTTGGTTTTTATATTGAAGATAAAGGCTCGCAAAAAACTGAAACTGGCGAAATAGCATATTTTCTTGATAAAGAACAAGACTTAGTTCAATTCTTCAAATTTTATCTTTTCAAGTTTCAATATCCTGGCGGTCATTTAAAATCTGATAGAATTAAAGAATTTATAGATGCAGGAATAAAATTTAAGCCGGCTCATTATATTTTGAAATTATTATATGAAGCTGATTCTGAACTCGGAAAACCTTTGGGGATTACAAAAGAAGAAGCAACTCATTGTATTTTTAATGATTTACGCGTTACACGAGATAATCGAAATGTAAAAGAAGTTATAAACCTTATTGTTTCAAATAGACAGAACAAAATTGAATATGAGCATGGTGGTGATATTACTCGTTATGCCGGAGATATACTTGATTACATGGTTCATGCAAATCTTTTGGATGAAAGACATGGCTATTTCTATTTGAATCATACAGAGATGGAATCAATTATGGTTTTCATAAATGATGTAAATTATTTTGACGGCTATGATTCCTTTTATGGAAAAGACATCAATATTTCAGATTTATCAGAAGTCGAAACTGATTGGTTTACTTATGTAAACAAAGAACTTCATGCAGAACTTTTTAAGACCGATTTGACATCGTATTTTATATCCGATACAGCACAAGAAGAGAATCTTTATAAAACAGCTGTGGATGATAAAATTTCCGAAATTTTAGAAGGTGTCGGTTCAACAAAAGATATTGGTGATTTAGGCGAAAACTTAATCATAGGACATGAAAAAGTTCGTCTTGTAAATCTTGGCAGAGAAGATTTAATTCACTTAATAAAGAAAATTCCAACAGCTTTAGCAGTTGGTTATGACATTCAAAGTGTGGAAGATGATCAAAGAAAGAGATATATTGAAGTAAAAACAACAATAAGCAATCGTCCTTTAAAATTCTTTGGGTTTCATTTAACGAGAAACGAATGGGATTCTGCTCAAACATTGAACGACAGATATTTTGTTTATCGTCTGATGATTAATAAGACTCAAAAAGTTATTTATATTCTTCAAAATCCTGTGCAATTGTATAAGCAAGATAAAATTGAAATGAGAATTTCTGATGGTGCAGAAATTTCATTCAAGGAAAATGTCGCTGGAAAAACGGAGTTAATGATATGGCAAAATTGAAAGTAGCCTCGCTTTTCTGCGGTTGTGGCGGTACAGATGTTGGACTTCTCGGAAATTTTGATTTTCTCGGAAAGCATTATGGTTCAAATAATATGGAAATTGTTTATGCTAATGATATTGACGACAATGCTTGCAAAATCTTTGAAGAAAATTTTGGGCTAAAACCGGACAATAGAGATATTAGACAGGTTCCTTCATCAGAATTACCCGATTTTGATATTTTAACAGGTGGTTTTCCTTGTCAGTCATTCTCTATAATTGCTCAGAATCCTAAGCGTCTTGGCGTAAAAGATGACAGAGGAAAATTGTTTTTTGAAATGTGTCGTATTCTCAAAGATAAACAGCCAAAATGTTTTATTGCAGAAAATGTAAAAGGCATTTTAACAGCCAACCAAAAAAGTGCCTTTCCTTTAATTTTGGAAGAATTTACGAACAGCGGATATGATGTAAAATATATGGTTTTAAATTCTGCAAATTTTGGTGTTCCTCAAAAAAGAGAACGTGTAATTATGGTTGGCTTTAGAAAAGACTTAAATATTGATTTTTCTTTCCCAGCTCAGACAATTAAAGATGAAAAATTATATGAGCCATTAAAAAAAGTAATCGAAAATTCTGTAGATGAAAAATATTATTTTTCAGACAAAGCCGTTGCAGGAATGATGAAAAAGCGAGAAAAAATGAATAAAGGTCGTGCTCAAGATATAGAAAAACCTTGCAACACAGTCGGTGCACATCTTGCAAAGGTATCATTAAACAGTACTGACCCTGTATTATTTAATGGAAATCGTTACCGTAGATTTACACCAAGAGAGGTTGCTAGAATACAATCTTTTCCAGAACAATTTTCTCTTGTTGGTACAGAAGCAGCTCAATATCGTGCTTTAGGAAATGCTATTCCTCCTGTAATGATTTGGTATGTGGCAAATAAAGTAAAGAATTCTTTGTAAAAGAAAAATAAGGCATAATACAGTTTTCAAAGCCAACAACGCAGTCAAACTGCGTTACGGTTTAAAACATAGTTACCGGTAAAGAATGTGTTAACGGTAATTTTCCAAGAAAACTAATTATTTCCCTCCAGGAATTATCAGAACTCCCCAATGACGTACAGCAAAATATATGTGAATTAATCCATACAAT